>NZ_NPKS01000033.1:0-74124 GCF_008329595.1 Methylobacterium sp. P1-11 | reverse complement strand
CCAGCAGTCAACATGAACGACTGCATCGACAGGCCGGACACAAGACTGCACCCGACCGACGCGTCAGAAGCTCAATTCGCCACTTGCAATGCGGGAGCCGTCCACTCAGGACATTCCGAGGGCCTGCTTGGGTCAGCATGCGCCGTGTTTGGGCAGGGCATCACGGTCAAGGTGATTCGCCGACCGCCTGGAACTCGCAATTCCGTACGGTAGCGCGCAGCGACGACTATGTGAGCCGTTTCTGTGAGCTAGCTTGGGAGATCCAGCTAAGTACTTGACAACTTTGGCGCGCCCTACGGGAATCGAACCCGTGTTTTCGCCGTGAAAGAGCCACTAGCCAGACGTTTTGGGACATTCCCGGACGTGCTCGGATGTTGCGTTATCAAGCGCTTAGTGTGATACCGTCCGAACCGGTCCCGGTTTGTTCCTGCACGTATTTTGGGTCAAACTTGGGGTCACGGCGAGGTGCTGTATGGCCCGGACACTCCGAGAAGCGACCTTCGATACTCGCGCCGCCCGATTGCGTCTGGCGCCATCCCGCAAGCCCTACTGGCGCTCCGTCGAAGGCGGCCTGCAGCTGGGCTACCGCCGCGGCGACAGGGGAGGGGTGTGGCGCGCCAGGCGCTACGTCGAGACCCGATACCTCGAGACGACGCTCGGCGTGGCCGACGACGAGACCGACGCCGACGGCGTGAAGGTCCTGGCCTACAAACACGCCCTCGCGGCCGCCCGCACGTGGTGGCAGGCCGAGGAGCGTCGGGACCTCGGCGCGCCTGAGCAGCGCGCCGGGCCGTACACGGTCAGCGACGCGCTCGATGACTATCTCGCGCACTACGTCTCCAAAGGTGGGAAGAGCGAGAACGCGACCCGGACGGCCACCGACGTTCATGTGCGGCCAGCGCTGGGCAAGATCGCCATCGACAAGCTTACCACCCGGAAGATTCGGGACTGGCACCACGGCCTCGCCAGCGCGGCTCGCCGTCTCCGGACGAGGGCAGGGGAGCAGCAGCAGCTCGCCGAGATCGATGAGGATCCCGAGGCGGTGCGCGCTCGGCGCGCTACCGCCAACCGGATCCTGACGATCCTCAAGGCCGCACTGAACCATGCCTTCGCCGAGCGCCATGCCAGCAGCGACGCCGCGTGGCGGGCCGCGAAGCCGTTTCGAGAGACCGACGCGCCCATCGTCCGCTTCTTCACCGAGGACGAATGCCGCCGGCTCGTGAACGCTGCCGAGCCTGAGTTCCGGCGCCTCGTCCAGGGCGCGCTGTTGACCGGCATGCGCTACGGCGAGCTCGGCAAGCTGAAGGTCTCAGACGTGAACCTCGACGCTGGCACGGCTTCGGTCAGGCGAGGGAAGGGCGGCAAAGGCCGCCACGTGGTGCTGACTGATGAGGCGAGGGGGCTGTTCCGAGACCTCACCGCCAGGCGGCCTGGCTCGGCCCTGGTCTTCGCCCACGACGACGGCCGGCCGTGGGGCATGTCGCACCAGATCCGGCCGATGGTGGAAAGCTGCCGCCGCGCCGGCATCGTGCCGGCGGCCGGCTTCCACGTCCTCCGGCACACCCACGGCAGCGCGCTGGCAATGAAGGGCGTGCCGATGCAGGTCATCGCCACGCAGCTCGGCCACGCCGACACCCGGATGACGGAACGCCACTACGCCCACCTTGCACCCAACTATGTGGCCGACACCATCCGTGCGAATTTCCCGACGCTCGGGCTGGGGACCGGTAACGGGGTCGCCAGCCTCGCGGAGGCGAGGGCAGGGCAGGGGGCGCGGTCGTGAGCGCCGGCAGCGCCACTGCCCCAGCGGCCCTCCCCGTGGCGGCCGAGCTGATGCCCCTCGCCAGCTACGGCAACGCCGCGCAAGCGGCCGAGGTAGTTGGCACCGAGGCTGACCGCCGCTTCCTTCGAGCCTACAGCAGTATCATCCAGGGCTACGTCGATACGCTGCTCAGCGAGCACGCCGATCCGGTCGACAATCACGCGATGGCAGCAGAGCTTTCCCGGGCCGCCGCGGATCCATTCGGCACCCTGAAGCTGCACCTCGCGGGCAAACTTGAGCCTCGCATAGCCGAGAGCGTCCAGGCAGCCATCGCCGAGAGCATCGACCAGAACGGCCAACTCGGCGAGGACCTCGCCCAAATCCCCCAAGACGTGCTCTCGTTCATGCTCAGCATGCAGCGCGCCGTCGAGAAGGAAGCCGACCGCTACCGCAGACCAAGCAGCAAGCGGGGCCCAAAGAAGAACTTCCCGATCTGGATGCTGACCAGAGACGTGTTTCGCCTCTTCGAAGACAACGGCCTTCGGACGTCCCTACCTTCGAATGCGAACGCGGATGATGATGAAAGCGTGACGCCGCTTCTGAGATTTGCCGAGATCGCGTTGTCCGATGCTGCTTACGCCGCCCAGGCTGTAGCGGCGGACCATCAGGACCTCGATCGCAGGGTGCGAGCCGCTCTGCGGGAAGCGGCCCGGAAGGATGCTGCGACCCCGCGCCGGACCTTGATGATGCGCCTTCGTGAGTACGGCCGCCTCCGTAGGGGCCGTAATTTGCGGACTTTGGCAGGGGAAATTCCGGCCTCTACCTAAGGCTCGCGTTCATGCTTTGAACTCCTCGGACGCAAATCAGTCTGAGGAGATTTCCTGATGTTCGAAGCCGGTGCAGAGCGGATCGAGACGCTCGCCAAGCACTCTCCCTTGAGCCGAAGCGCCATCTACTCTGCGATCTCGGACGGCACGCTGGTCGCCCGGAAACACGGCGGCATCACGCTGATCCTGAAGGACGACTGGGACGCGTTCCTCCGGAGCCGGCCGGTCGCAGAGCGCCGGCCGCGCTCCACCGCTGATGCAGCTTGAGGGTGCCGAGATGAGCGCTGAAACCCTCTCACGCATCATGGAGCGAACCAACGCTCGTTTGGCAGGCGCAGAGCACAGGAGTGAGCTGTTTTCGATCGGTGTCGACCACTTCCGGGCGATCGCTGAAGATATGGCAGAGACCGTATTCGTTCATGCAAGTTCAAGAGGTTGGGACGACGGTCAAACCAATTGGTTCATTATTACCGTCTTGTCGCAACTTCAGGCCGGAATGATCGATACCTTCAGGGAGCTAGGCCTGGATACTGGTCTGGTATTGGATGAATTTTTAGACGCTTCTTTTGATGCCTACATGGATAGATGTACGGTGCTGTTCTCGGCTCCACAGGTCGGAGGTCGGGCATGAAAGATCACACCGACCTTCCCCTTTTCAGCGGCACTCCGGCCGCTGAGGCGCCGTCGCAGAAACGTCGACGTACGAGGACCAAGCCGGCGCCGCGGCCGGCTCAGGCCGGTCCGCGCGTCGTTGCCCTGCCGCTCGCCCGGAACAGGCATCTTGTAGCTGACCTCGTCTCAATGTTTCGAGCGACACCGCCTGGTCCGAACCGAGCGGCCGCGTTCCGGCGTGATGTGCTGACCCCGTTGGTCAGCCAACGCCTCACGCTCGGCCTGACGGCCGCACAACTGGATCACGAGCTGTACGCGCTTGAGGAGGCGATGGTCCGCGTCCTGATGGGTGCTGAGCAGGCCGTGGGGGTTGCTCGATGACAGGCGGCCCTCCTCAACATACAGCCACGCCGCTTCCGCTCTCGCGCTACGACGCAGCGGCCCAGCGAAAGGCTCGCCGACAGGGCGGGATCATCTTCCATCGCGTCGATCGCCTTCCTGACCGCATGCCGAGGTCAGAGACGATCTTCGGGCTCGCGGCCGCCGGCGAGGTCGTCGCTCTGGTAGGTGCTCCATCTTCCGGTAAGAGCGCCTTGGCCACCCTCGCAGCCCGGGCCCTATCCGACGGCTCGCCATTCCTCGGTCGGCCCGTGCTCCGCGGTGCCACCATCTACGTCGCGGCTGAACGCGCCGGCGAAGTCGAGCGCCGGCTCCGTGCTGCAGCTGCTCCGGACGCGGCGATCTACGTTTCGGGCTCGCGCCCGCAGCTCGCGGAACCGTCCAGCATCGAAGAGCTCGTTCGGGCAATCATGGCGGTCGCCGAGGTCGAGCCGCTCCCGATCCGCCTCATCATCCTGGACACAGCAGCGAGGTGCTTCCACGGCTTAGATGAGAATAGCAGCCGCGACATGGGCTTTGCGGCCGAAGGCATGGCGCGGATTCTCGATGAGGTTCCGACCGCGACGCTGGTCGTGGTTCATCACATGGACAAGCTCGGGAGTTCGATGCGCGGGTCGACCGCCCTTCTGGGCGCGGTCGACCTTGAGCTGACTGTCCGTGGCTCCGGAGCCATCCGCAGGCTCGAGGTCACGAAGGCCAATGCGGTAGCCGAAGGACAGCGTCTGCCGTTCCGCCTCACCGTCCGGAAAGCTCACGACGGTCTCGATGTCATTGCGGCCGAGGCTGCTGACGAGACGGGGCGAGATGGCGGCTCAAAGGTCGCCTCTCGCCTCTCACCCGATGCCCAGAAGGCTCTGGACGCGCTCCGGGACCTGATGACTGGCGGAATGGTGACCTTCGAAGCCTGGCGAGATGCCACGAAGGTGCGCTTCGGGGATCGGTCTCCTCATTCGAAGCGTCAGGCTTGGTCGAAGGTCCACCGCCTGCTTCTCGATGATGGCCACGTGGTGCTCGACGGACAGAACGTCAGCGTCAGCGATGCATCATCAGACCATCAGCACTGCATCAGCGCTGATGGGGGCAAAGCGTCAGCGCAAACCGTCAGCAAGGCCCCCCCTATAAGGGGGGCCGCTGATGTTGCTGATGCCCCGCGCAACCGAGCTCGGAAGAGAGGTCGGTGAAAGTGTCAGCGCTGACGCTCGTTCCTCACCTGTACCGCTCCGCCCCGAGCGTCCGGCGGTCGGCGCCCCCAGGCGACCGATCCGACCGGCGCGCATCCAGGTGGTCAAGTGGCGGACCAAGCAGACCCAGAACCCTACTGAACGGACATAGCCTCCGGACCTTTCCGGTAGATCCGCCAACCTCCGCGTGCACGCGCGGGACCGCTCGCGGCCCTTGGAAGGGCACGCGGTCCCGACGCCCCGTCACCGTCGCGGCTGTCATATGTCACGCCGGTGGCCGGAGATGTCACAGCGAAAGGCAGAACCTGTCACAGGGACACGGCGGGACGTCACGCTGATGTCCCGGCCTGTCCTACGCGTCCCATGATGGTGTTTGAGGCCGCTCAGTCGACCAACGCGGCCATGATGGAGAACGAGGTGGCGAGCACGACTGTGCCCACCGCGACAGAGGCGATGATGAGCATGGTGACATCCAGAATGGTGAAGCTGTTACCTCACGAACGCTCAAGCTCACCGACGGTTGCACACGATCCCCTGAGCAGCCTCTCGCCCTCCTCGGACCGGTTCGATTCCGGGCGAGACATCCACCTCGCCCACAAGAGAGCCCGCCCAGGGGCATCGGGACGGGCGGGCCGTACTGGAGGCATCTAGGGACCGTACCCCCTCCTGCCGGCCATGCGGCGCATAGAGGCGCGATTTGTGAGCGTATCTGCGGTTTCGATTTTTCAGGTTGGATTGGGTGAGAATGCCCCTCAACGCCTTGATATTGCTGAATCGGAAGGCTCATCATGACTGCGCCAATCCGTGATCGAGAGCTCGCGCCTGAGGCGCGCGGGCTCGCCGCAGAACTGGACCACTCTCGGGTGGCCGAGCTGCTGACCCGCCGCCGCATGCTCCTCACACTCCTCGCTGAGGACGAGGCAGAGCTTCGAGCCCGCGGCGTTGAGCTAGATGCGGTCACGACCGTGAAAGCATCGGAACCGCGTGGCGATCATCGGGTAGGGATCGCCGTCGCAGCCAAAGCTCTCGGAAAATCCAAGCGGACAATTCAACGATGGGCGCAAGCCAGCGGCTGCGGCTGGCTTAGCCAAACAGGTCGCTGGATTGTCGACTTACCCGCCCTTAGAGAATGGATCGGCAGCTCCCGCTAGAGCCATCCTTAAATTTCTTCCCCGCAAGATCCTATCGAAGTGAAAGACTTTGATTGATCTGAGATGCTAGATTAGCGTTCCGTGTCTTTTCATCATTCGGGCCGATTGTGATTATCAGCTCGTGTGTGCGCGTCCTTCCCGATGAGAGTAAGGGAAGAGAGCCGTTGTCCGCAGAGAGTCGGACCAATCTCCAAGTAGGAGTGATGCTGCCGCTTGTCAGAATAACAAATTTTATTTGCAATGACATTGTATCCGGCGGCACATTGCTGCCTGATTTCGCCTTCCCGTTGCTCGTTGTAGAGGATGGAATTGCAACATTGTTTACTAAAACCGCACTATGTAGCCATTCCCGAATTTTGAGGTCGCTCACAATGAGTGGGGAGCTTATAGATGGAGACTTTCCGTTTGCAGTAAATGGATTGTTTGAGGGAATGCAAACTGAAGATGCGGTTTGCGGTTTCATTAGGAAGGCCACCGTCCAATATGGATCAAACTTGTCTGTTCGAGTAGCTATTGATGAAGCAGTAGCACCAATCCCGAATGTAAATAGCTGCGGCGTTGTCACCGGAGGGTAGCGACCACCAAATCGGGATATTGCGTTGGGCAAAGGGTCATTGATAAACAAACTCGGACTTATGGCCGTCGTTTCATCAACGGTCAAAGTCAGATTTACCTGAACCCCCCAATCATCTGGCAAAATATGATTGGTTTTGACCCTGTTATTTACGTACGACACAAGGCCGAGGTTCACATCCAGAACAGCATCCCGTAATTCACAGTATATTTTTCTTTTAATCGAGAATTCAATTTCTGCTGTGCTATCTTTATCGTCCCATGTCTCATGTATTTCTGGGACCACGGCGCCGCAAGCGGAAATAAATATATTTATAAATGCTACAAATATAATCTTCTTCATATCTGCATACCTGCTGGGGCTGCGGTTTAGCTAATATCTTGCTATATTATTATATCTATTCGCGATCGATATTGTTGCATCGAGATCACATGCTCCTCAAAAATATAGATGGCCCACAATTATCGCCAATTCGAATACGGTCGCCTTCAATGTCAGAGTAGCCGCAGTCGATGTCTCAAAATGGCGCGTGATTGTGATGTTTGGCGTCTGCCGACCTATCCTCTTCTCGAGCAACTTACAGCTCATGTTTGCGCCGCCGTCCCCCGACGTCCTTGCCGCCGCCGAAGAGGCCTTCCGGGCCTGCGCTCTGGAGCGCGGCCGGGAGCAGGCGGAAATCGCCGCCGACCTCCGGAGTGCGCCCACGTCGCCGGAAGGCCGGGCTGCCTGGGTTGAGGCGTTCGCGGAGGAATGGGCGGCTAACTTCATTCAGGGGGCTCGTGAAGAGCGCGCCCGCATCGCCGGCATCATCCAGTCGCCGGAGGCCGTCGACCGGCCTGAAGAGGCCATGCGCATTGCCTTCGACAGCCGGCTCGAACCAGCAGAAGCGGCCATGCTCCTGGCGGCCGGCGAGGGTGCCGAGCTGCAAGTGTTCGGATCCAGCCAGGATCGGGCATCGCTGGTGGAGCGAATGCGGGCCAGCACCTCCCTGGCGGGCCGCGCATGATCACCCACGCGCACCTCGCGGATGCGGCGCTCAACCGCCCGCTCCTCCTCTCCCCGGGGAAGCTCGCCGTCCTCGCACACGTCCTCGAGGGGCGCATCGGGATCGATGCCAGCGGTCTTGGCGAGGTGATCGGCCATGAAGCCGGCGCCCTCACGCCCGGTGCGTCCCGCTTCGTCGGATCCCGCTACGATCGCGAGCGCGGCGCGTCCTTGTCCTACGCCCGGACGCCAGAGGGTGTGGCCATCGTCCCCATCGTCGGCAGCCTCGTGCATCGGGGGGCCTGGATCGGTGCGTCGTCCGGTCTGATCTCCTACGAAGGGCTGGCCGAGCAGCTGCGCCAGGTCGGAGCCGATCCGCAGGCCAAGGCCGTCGTGCTCGATATCGAGTCCCCCGGTGGCCAGGCGGTCGGGGCGTTCGAGACGGCGAAGCTCGTTCGCGACCTCGCGTCCGTGAAGCCGGTGACCGCGGTCGTGAATGGCCTCGCGGCGTCGGCCGGCTACGCGATCGCATCGGGTGCCAGCCGAATCGTCACCATCCCGTCCGGCGTCAGCGGCAGCATCGGCGTGGTGATGTTGCACGTCGATCGATCCAGCGCTCTGGCGAAGGCCGGGCTGAAGCCGACGTTGATCCACGCCGGTGCCCACAAAGCGGATGGACATTCGTTCGCGGCTTTGCCGGATGGCGTCCGGGCCGACCTTCAGGCCGAGGTCGAGGCGATCCTCGACGCCTTCGTTGCCACCGTCGCCGCTGGCCGGCCGAACATCACCCCGAAGGCTATCCGGGCCACCGAGGCGCGGACCTTCACGGGCGAGGCGGCCGTCAAGGCCGGCCTCGCCGATGCGGTCGGCAGCTTCGACGAGGCCGTCGCCGATGCAGCGCGCGTCGGCACCAGCCGTCCCACCAGAACGCCCAGCCGAACCAGCTCGGGCACCACCAGCACCAGGAGCACTGTTATGGACGAAGACGAGCGGAAGATCCGCGCGGACGAGCGCGGCCGCATCCGCGCGATCATGGGCAGCGAGGAGGCGCAGGGCCGGCAGACGCAGGCGCTCGCGGTCGCCCTGGAGACATCCCTCGGGACCGATGAGGCCCGCGCGATCCTCCGCGCCAGCCCGAAGGCCGAGGCGGCCGCCGGCGGCAATGCCGCGAAGCTCGCCGAGCGCATGGCCGCCCAGCAGCCGCTCGTGCTCGAGCCCGAGAACCTAGAGAGCGGGAAGAAGAAGGCCTCGCGGATCGATAGCAGCGACATCTACGCCGCGCGCCGGGCTGCCGCCGCGAAGGCCTCGGCCGAGGCCGAAACCGGCAGTCGCCGCTGATGTCCCGCGCCGCCGCACAGCGCCAGGCCGACCTGCCGGTGAGCGTCGAGGCCGCGATCGCCGCCCTGGACAGGCTGCTCAACGAGCGGGAGCGCCAGGCCATCACGACCGGTACCACTCTCTCGCGTGTGCGTGCCGCGCACGACGCCGTTCGGGCGGCCAAATACGACGTCGCCCGGGCGGAGGGTCCGGCGGCCATCGCCGATGCCGTGGTGACGCTGGAGGCGGCCCGAGCGGAGCTGATGCATTCCTCGGCGGAGGCGGCGCCCGCGCAGGCCGACCTGAAGGCTCTCGACGTCCGGATCGCTCCGGCCTGGGCCGCTGTGCGTGAGGCGGCATTCCAGGACCTCGACGCGGCCGAGGGAGAAGCCTGCCGGGTGTTCAACGAGGCGATCGCACGGGCCCGGCACGCTGCGGCGCGGATCAACCTCGTGCGTGCCGCTCTCGACGGGGTTCGGTTCGACATGCCTCGCGTGTTCGACCCGACGGATCGGAGCGTCCTCGCAGGCCAAGATATCCAGCTGCCGCCGGTCGAGGTCCCGCACGCGCGCGAGATCGCGCGGCTGCGGGACGAAATCGAGATCCTGCGCGGCAGGTAGTCAAGTTTGCGGGCAAGCATTGCCGGCGACGCAGCCAGCCGAAAAACGGGAAGTCACCTCCGGGCCCGCGACAGGGAAGATGACGGTCAAGGTGACAAGGCCGCAACCAATTTGAGGACGAGATGGGACGGTTCGAGGATCGGCATCGTCGTTTGAGCCGCCGGAAGCGCGCCGCCGCGTCGGTCATCCCCGCCGGCTTCGCCGCACCCGAGATTGAGGCCTCCCGGCTGCTCCGCGAGATCGGCACGCCCGAGGCCATGGCTGCGATTGCAGAGCTGATCGAGGCCGGCGAGCGGCGCTGCGCCGCCTTCAGCCGCGCCGCCAAGATCCTGCTGGCGGCCACCCCGACCCCACCCACGGAGCATTGATCCTCGCCATGGCGGTCAAGCAAGTCGAAGCTCAACTTGTCCTGGGCGGCAAGGACGGCGGCGCCGCGGCGGCGGTGAACGCCCTCGTGAAGGCGTTCGAGCAGGCCGAGAAGGCGGGCGCCGGCGTCTCCAAATCGAGCGCCCAGGTCGCCCGCACGCTGCTGGAGGTCGAGAAGGCACAGCGAGCGGTCGATACCGTGATGAGCGCTCAGCGGGGCGTTGTCTCGGCCGAGGCCAACCTCGCGAAGCTCCGCACCGGCGCCACCACGGCAGCCACCGCTCTCGACAAGGCCAGGACCTCGCATCAGGCCTTTGAGGGCCTGAAGGCGACGAAGGGCTCGGAGCTCGCGTCGCAGATGAACGCGGCGGCCAAGGCGGTCGCGGCCGCCGAGAAGGCCCAGAAATCGGCCACCCGCGAGGTGATGCAGGCCGAGCGGGCACTGGAGCAGCAGACCCGGGCCCTCCGGGAGCATGAGCGGGCGGCCACCGCCGCGAACGTGCCCTTGAAGGCGTTAGAACAGCACCAGGCGCACCTTGCCCGCGCGTACGATCAAACCTCAGACGCACTCCGTCGCCAGATCCGTCTGGAGGGAGAGGCGGGTCGTGCCGCCCAGCGTCATGCCCACGAGCAAGCCGAGGCCGCCCGTCATATCCGACAGCACGGTGCAATCGGCCTGGCGGCCGGAGCGGCCGCCGGAGCCGTGTCAGCGCATAGCGTTGTGCATCACACCGCCGACGCCCTGAGGGCCGGCTCCCGCCTCCAGCACGAGACCGTGGCCCTTCAGAACGCCGGACGCACCCCGCACGAGTTGGAGGAGATCGCGAAGGCGTCCGAGCGTACGGTCCGCGCGGTGCCCACGGCGACGTTTGAGGAGAACCTGAAGGTCGTCAATGAGACCGTCTCGGCCTTCGGCTCGCTCGAACATGCCCTGGAGCATCTCACATTTATGCAAAAGGCCTCGGCGGCCGTGCACGCGGCGGCCGGCGGCAAGATCACCGACAGCGCCGGTGAAATGGGGAACAAACTTGCCCGCTTCGCCGAGGAGCGCGGGTCCGCTGGTGACGGTCATCGCTTCGAGCGGGAGACCGAGGGTCTCATCCGCGCGATGGTCTTCTCAGGCGGCAACTTCAATCCGCACGAGGCGATCAACTTCGCCCAGCAGGCCAAGTCGTCGCTCCGGGGCTACGATGAAGAGTTCCTGACGACGATCATGCCCTCGATCGTCGGAACGATGAAAGGCGAGCGAGCCGGCACGGCTGCGAATGCCTTCAACAACGTCATCAACGGCAAGGTCAACGACAAGAAACAGGCCGAAGAGTGGATGAGGTACGGCCTGCTCGACAAGTCGCAGGTCATCATGAAGGCGGGGCATGCCACCGCCTGGCGGTCGGGAGCAGTGAAGGGCACGACGCTCGCTCACCAGAATCCACTCAAGTGGATGGAGACGGTCGTCCTGCCGGCGCTCAAGGCGAAGGGTGTCAACGTCGACGATGATGAGGAGCTGTCGAAGGTCTTCGCGACCATGTTCCGGCAGAACACCTCCAACTTCTTCGCCAACGAGATCGGCCTCAAGTCTTTCCGGGCTCGGCTGCATAAGGACGCCGACCTGCAGAAGCAGGTCGGGTCGCTCGATGAAATCTACCATCGGAACCTCACCCAGGATCCGACCGAGGGCGTGAAGGCCTTCAAGGCCGGCATTGAGGACCTGATGGCGGCGGCGACCAATCCGCTGATGCTGCCGGCAGCTGCTGGGCTGAAGACGCTGGCGGAGGGCCTCCAGAGCCTCGCCCTGATGGCCAAGGATCATCCGTACCTCGCGGCTGGTGCGGGTGGCGCGGCGGTGGCCGGAGGCCTCGCCGCCTCCGGGTATGCCTCTTACAAGCTGGCTACCGGCTTCGGCCTACCGGCAGCGGCGGCCGAGCTCACGGTCGCGGCAAAGGCCCTTGAGGCCGCGGCCGCGAAGCAGATGACCGGCGGTGGCTTGCCGGAGGTGGCGAAGAAGGGCGGCGGCGCTCTGCCACTGCTTGCCGGCGGGGCAATCCTCGGCGGCACCGCGGCGATCGGGTATCTCCTGTCGGAGTACGGTGATCCCTCGAAGTCGGTGAACGGTACCGGCGGCCGGCCCGACGACAAGCTGACCCTCAACCCCTCGGACGAGCTGCCTGGCCTGTCCGGCTCGTCCGATGCGTCGTCCTGGGCCCCGAAGGCCCAGGAGACCGGCAAGGCCATCGGCACTGAGATCGGGAAGGCCATCGCGGATGCGCCGCTCCCTCCGCGCCGACCGGCCATGCTCGAGGATTTCAAGCAGAAGGCGGACGAGAGCGGCACCGCGGCGGGCAAGACGATCCTGCAGCGCCTGATGGAGGCCGTGTCCATCGGTCTGGAGATCCCGATCCGCTTCACGCCCGGAGAGGGCGGAGGTGGCGGCAGCTTGGTCCAGAAGACCAGCTTAAACACTGGTGGCGAAGGGCTTGGCGGCTACAGCGGCGGCAGCGGCTACGCCGGCACGCCCGTGGGCGGCGGCGGTGGTGGTATCGTCCGGGCCTCGCCTGGGATCGGCGGCGGTGTCGGACGGGTCGGCAGCGTCCGGGGGATCTCGGCCCGCGACATGCGGGACGTGCACCCGGAGATGGCGGCCTACATCCGGGCCGCGGCGCTCGCCAACGGCATCGATCCCAACGTGGCCCTGCGGATCGCCAACTCGGAGGGCCTGCGCGGTTCCGTCCCCGGCGTGCGCAACACGCCGGGCGACAAGGGCACGTCGTTCGGCCCGTTCCAGCTGCACTACGCCTCGCGCATCCCGGGCCTGCGTAACGGTGGCCTCGGCGACCGCTACACGCGGGAGACCGGCCACCACGCCAGCGATCCGAAGTATTGGAAAGAGCAGATCGACTTCGCCCTGCGCACCGCCCGCCGCGAGGGCTGGGGCGCGTGGCACGGTCGCTACGGCGCCGGCATCGGCTTGCGGGATGGCATCGGAACGGTTCGCCCCGTGCCGATGTCCGAGCAGGCCAGTCGGCCCGGCGGGGACGGCGAGCCGCGCCTCGTGAAGGGTCTCGACGGCAAGGAAGGCCTCGATCTGGGCGACGGCACGATGAAGATGCCGGATGGCTCGATCCGTTCGATCACCAGCGGCGCGGGTGCCCGGTCCATACCGGACGCACCCAAAGCCGGTGCGGGCGCCGCCGGCATGGGTGAACACGTGGAGGCGCTCGGCCGCCACATCGACCGGCTGGCGGACGCCCAGATGCGGGTGCACGCCAGCTTCGAGGTGAACGCCGGGCCCGGGCTCACCGCCAAGGCCAAGCGGCTGCGCAGCCACTCGGACGGGCCGCTGCGCGGCAACGTCGGCGTGTCGATGCCGGGTGCCGAGGGCGGAGTGAATGTGTAGCTAGGGGGAACGCCGCGGTGTTGGAAGTCACGATCGACACCGCGGCGATCGCGCAGCTGGCCCGGGATCTGGCCGCCTTCGGCCCGAAGCTGCCCAACGCCCAGGCGCTGGTGCTGGTGCTGGTGCTGAATCGCGTCGGGACACCCGCCGCGCCTGCCAATCACAGCGCAGGAACTGCCCACCGAGTGCGCGAAGGCTTCGACTGCCCTTTTGCTGGGTAAATGACGTATGGAAGGTCGGAACACATCAGTAGGGCTGGCAAGGCTTGGTGTCAGCCGACGTCGCTTCTAAAGTCTGTCCTATGGCGATTGGTCCCGCCCCTAATTGAAGAGGATAGCATGACAGAACGTGCTTGGTAACCATCATCACATCTTCAGATTTGCAAGCAGATGTGAAGCTACCTATAGAGTTATAGCTTAAATCGTTATATACTTTCTTGTTGTGATGCTGACAAGATTTAAAGATAGCGGCAATAGTTACCCAATCGCGCTTAGCCCACATTTTCCACATATCGAGGCCGCGTGTGCGGAAACCTTTCGGCTCTTGGTTATAACACCAAGCCATATTCAGAGCTAAGCCAGCCCTGTCACAGCTTTGCGCTGAGGCGACGGAGCAAAACAGACAGAAAGTGAATAGTGAAGCCAAACACACGCGCGCAGCCATATCAACCTCGATTTTGATTCGACCGACGCAAGTTAACTCAGATTACGAGCCGCTTGGTGGGATAAATGAATGCGCTTGGTCGCGTTCAACAACTGAACACCCGAGCGGACGGGCCGCTGAGAAAATCGCCTTGAAGGAAATAGCAGGCTGAGCGTTTCCTCGGTTCGGCCCGTCTTCGGGCTTTCTGGAGCAACGCAGCTGCGGGCGGTCTGTTCGATGACGCAGAGGGAGATCTGTTGATGGATGAAGATCAGGAAATCGAGATCACACCGGAAATGATCACCGCTGGTGAAGACGTGCTGTATGGCAGCTCTTGGAGTGCTGGCAACGAAGAAACCGCTTGTGATCTGGCAGAGCAGGTCTACCGAGCTATGCAGAGGGTCCGGAAGCCCCCGCTAGAGGGCGACGCGTGAGCCGGAACCCCTCACCCGAGGCCGCCGCGCGCCGGGCTGAGTACGCCGCCCGTGATCGTGCCCATGCCGCCGCGATCCGGGCCAAGCGCGCGCACGAGCGCGCCTTGGCCAAAGCAGCCGATGCCGCCCAGCTGGCTACCGAGGTCGACCGGATCCGCTCCGAAGTCCGTGTAGGTGTGAAGGCGCCGGCCGGGAAGCTCGCCGCTGTTGATACGGCCGCCATGTTGCTCCTGGGGCCTCAGGGCGCCGTCGGCTGCGGCGGGGCCCTCCTGCGCACCCTGGAGGTCCTGGCAGGCAAGGGCCGGCATCCTGTGCCGTCCCTGCTGGCCGCCGGGCGCTGGCAGGACGAGGCGGCTCTCCGTGCCGCTCTGGAGGCCTTCCGGCCCAAGCTGGCGGCGATCGGATTGCGGGTGTGCCGGCGCAAGGCAGGGTGGCGGCTGGCCAGGGCAGCACGGTAAATGGACCGCACAGATGGGTGCAGGAGGTGAGCTATGAACGAGGAAAAGGAAGTCGGGATCACGCCTGCTATGATTGAGGCGGGGTCGGAGGTGGTGTGGGAACTACGCGGATTTGATCCCAACTTCGTGGCTGAACGGGTTTTTGTGGCAATGATAAAGGCTGCTGAGCCCAAAATGGATCATGCGGCAGAGCCTCTTTCGTCCAGCGCAATTGGATAGACGACCAAACGTCCAGGCCATACATAAAGACGAGGTAGCTAGAATCGGCCATTTCCCTTAAGCCGGGCACGTTGAACATGTATTGGTTGAGTGCGGTACGATCACGATTGAAGCCTTTCGTGAACCGAAGGTCGCCTTGTTCAGATTGTATGTTGTAATGAGCATGCGATATAGCATTTCGATTATCCTTGCAGATACCTGCGCATTTCAAAAAATAGTCGACGTGGTCTTTTTCGTCCGGACTCAATTTCGGAAAAAGTTGCCCTCGTATCAACTTAGCTTGCTGTTCCAGCGTTAGAAGCTCGCAAGCATGCTGACCTTCCACTTGGTCGCGTTGGAATATCAACTGCAGCAACGCTTGGTAAGCATTCTCTAGCAAATTCCAGGTCGTCACAATCGTACCGATTGCATGCAGGTGACCGTGCATGTTGTGGAGATACGGCGGCCAGGAAGGTTGCTGTACGTCTGCCATAGCATACCTCCATAGAACGAGTGCCGCCGAGCCGCGGGGTGCGGCGCTGAACCAGCGCTCGAATTCTCGCGACCTCTAGTCGCCATCGGATAGGTCAGCTTGCTTGTGCGCCTGTTTGGAGTCGATTGCTCCGCGACAGGGCTGAAAGAAGGTGCACAACAATCTGCGTGCGCCAGGGCTAACATTCCGCCTGACGACCATGTCGCGCTTTCCCGGTGCTAAGTAAAAGGCGTCAGAGCTTAATTTCTAGCTCAGCTCATAAAAAGGATACTCCGACAATGCGAAGTCAAAAGTAAAAGACGACCTTAACAAATTTCGGCTCAGTCGTAGGCCTTATCTGTTATTTTTATCTCCTCACTCGTGACGTATCTCTGCGAGAGGTTTTTCAGGATGCCGTTCTTATGGATAAGATGATCTAATAATACACTTTCATCAGGAATGAAACGATAGCTAGGCGCATTGTTCACATTTCGGAGCTCGACGCAGTAGATATTAAATTTCTCTCCAGCGGCTTCTGAAGGAAGAGAAGCAATAAAATTCGTTCGAGAAGACTCAAACACTCCTTGAGCGATTTCTAATTCGCCTCTGACTAAACTCCTCGTCAGCATGTGTACCTCGTTCAGGCCTTCGACGTAGCTGCGTACAAGTGGCTTGAATGGAACGTGTTCTCCTAAAGTCTCCAATTCCGCCAAAGTAGACTTTTTGAATTTGCCGTCCGCGCGCAATTTCCCGACTTCTATCGCAGGGCTTATGGCATGGCGGGTCCGCGGGACAGAGCCACCTCTCTGCGAGCTCACCCCGAATGAGGTCATATGAATGGGATAGCCGCGATGTTGACTGTAATTTCGAAGAGCCTCCAGAACTCTGTAACCCAATCGCGCATCGTAGTTTTTCCTCATTGTACTTACAACTCGTATGGCTTGATCGCTGCCATCACCAAACACACGAACAAGCAACACGGGAAGTTGATCGATATACAATCTCGCTGTAGACATAAAATTGATCACGCGGCGGCTGATCAAGCCATTCACAGTCCAAGAAGCGATCTCACCGTCAGAAAAGATCATCTCTCTATGTATCAATACCATAAGCTCATTTTCTAGCTCGAAATAATTTTCCATCATCGTATCATACAATGACTCGATCTCGGTCACGCATTGTAATATGTCCATGCTTCTTAAGAGCGATTCCCAGTGACTGGGCTTAATAGCTTGGGCAAACCGGCTGGGGAGCTGTAGCGACGCAAGCAGAAATGACACCGTTTGCACCTTGAGAAGCGGTTGATCAGCGCTCGTTGACTATCGGGACTCGAGCCTGCGACTGGGCCGTTATGCGCGGTCAGCCTTTACGATTGTGTCTCGGGAGGAGTGACAGGAGACCAGGGACTTCCTACCTGCCAGACCGGTAGAAGCCAGTTATCTGGTAACGCTTGCCCAGGGGATATGGTCATGCCCGTTAAGATCAGCCCTTCGCCGATTTGGCATACGAAGGCGAAGAAGTCGCTCTCGTCCATATAGCCGAACTTATAGCAGAGCCGCTTTCCATAATTTCTGATCGTTCGTCTTGCTGGTTGGCGATATTCCGGTAATAGATCGTTGAAATACTTTGTTATCGGAGCACGCTTGCTGTCCTGCATCTGGTGCCATGTGCCAGTCACACGATGCACCTTGGACAAAATTTTTCCTGTCTCCTTATAATAAAATGCCGCAGTCATTTTGCGTATTGCAATCGTCGCGGACTGGCGAAAATCTGGCGACGCGCGAAACATAAGTATGTCGCTCAATGCAATGCCTTCTGATCGTTTTATGCCCATACTCTTGAGTCTGGCCCGCTTTTGATTGGCCGTGAGATCCAGCGACGGCAACGCTGTGGGATAATTGTTGGCAAGACCTTGGCCTTTTTTCAGCAGGAGGCCATTGACCCTGTGGCTGTCATTGAAATCGGCAGCCATGGCATAGAAACCAAAGATGTCATCCCATCGCCTCGTGTCTTGGTTGCACGCATTGCAGGCGGGAAACTCCAATCCCTCTGGATGAAAGCCTGAAGGAAAACATGCGCGAGGAGGTACATGGTCCTCGCTTGTAGAGCGTTCGCCACCGCCGCAGAAACAACAGATGGGATTGTCTGCGATCAGGCGCTGCCGACGCTTCTGACGGACCCGCGTTTCGCTCATCTTGCCGACAGGATCTCAGGTTTCGCTTGCCCTTGCATCCTAACGCAAAAACACCGCCGTCTTGCTAGACAGCGCCTGAGGCTATTCCTTGGGTGGCAAGAACATGGTCCCGCTTTGGACCGTGTAGCCCTGAGCCGCGGTCACGACCTTCCCCTGCGTGTAGCCCAGCTTGTCGCGCATAAGCCGCGCAACGATGAAGCCGGCATTCTGTAAGCTGCTTGGGTTCTTGTCCCGGTAGCGCAGGAATGTATCAGCCAACATCTGATCCACTCCGAACAAGGCGGGCCGCCCCTCCGCAGCAGCTGCCACCGCGGCGGCCTCTCCGAACGGCGAGAAGATCGCGGCCGTCATCGCCAAAAACTCGGGATGCTTCTCGGAGATGCTGGTGCTGTCGGCCATGCTGTCTGATCTCGCGTCTTACGGTTGGGAGCCGCGGCCCGCGTGTGGTGGCAAGGCTCCATCTATAGGGCACTAGAAGTAGTGCCCGGCGCAAGACAGCTGCTGTTGAACGGCAAGGCTCTTGAAACGCAAAAACCCCGCAGCCTTGCCGGGCGCGGGGTTCGCGTCTACGTTCGTCTGTGGAGCCTCGAAACTCCCGTGACGGTCCCTTGCCGGGGATAGCGTCACAGCCACAGAGCGGAAATCCGAGCCTTGCCGGGCTTTGATCCCGCTATTTGAACGGGCCGCGCTTAGGTGCGTGGCGCCGAACACCGGTACTATGCCGGGAGTGCCGTAGCTATACAAGAGCCTTCGGCGAAGGCTGCGGCGCACGTTCTCTGTGGCGTGTTTCGAGACTCCCGGTGCCAGTGCCGTGTGCTGGCTTTGGAGCGATGCCCCTCGAAAGGCGGATCTCCCCGGCCCTCGAAAGCCGGTCCCACACAGAGACCGAAAACCATGAACGCCCACACCCCTGTGCTGCCCACTCGGGCGGCGGCGCATGCTTTGGAGCATGCGCGCCTTGCCGCGTTGCGCGGTGCGATCTCCCGTCAGATCAAGGCCGACCTCGACCGGGTCGACCGCTGCCTCGCGATCCTCGACGCGTTGGACGGGGATCCCGACCTCGAGCCAAGTCTCGGCGCGCCGGAGCCCATCACCCACGATGCCTTCCGGCTGACCCCGGTGCCCGGAATGCCGGGACTGTGCTTCGGCTCTCAGGAGACCTGGGCGGAGGGCAGCACCGACGATCGCGAGGACGGCTTCGAGCGCGATGGTGAGACCGCCCGTGGCTTCCGCGGAGGGCTTGCAGCATGACCAGCGCCACAGCTCACCAGCCGGCGCCCGGCCGTGATGATCGAGAGATCCGCAATATGGGCGAGATTGAGCAGGATCTCCGCGACGCCATCGGAATGGCCCGGGCGCTCGATACCATGCTGCTGTTCGGTCAGCAGGAGAGTCCGTTTCAGCCGGCGGACTATTCGGCTGCCCTCAAGCTCCTCGACCATCTGACCGAGGACCTCGCCCGGCTGCACGACGACGTGTACGCGCTCATGGGGGCGGCGCGTCCGGCCGAGGCGGAAGCGCCGTGCCGTGCGGCGAGTGAAGAGAAGGGTACCCACAATGTGGGTACCCCTGATGCTCTCGGCCCGGCGGTACTGCAGCTGCCCCGCCACGCGGCCGACATGTCCAACGACGTGAGAGACACGGAGCGGCTTCTCTGGGCTCTCCTCGCGATCTTCCCAAAGGAGGTGGACGTACGGCTCTGCGGCGACGAGGTGTCCGGGGTCCGGCAGATCGCCTGGTGCGCTCTGGAGCGCATCGAGCGGCTTCAGAGCGATGCCCGGATCATTGGTGAGCGGGACCGGGAGTACTGGAGCGCCCGATACGCAGCAGGAGGCACCGCATGAGCCCGCTCGCTCTCCTGCTCCACACTTGGAGGCTCCGGCGTGTGCGTCGGGCATTCGCCACGCTCAACCGGCGGCTGGCCGCATATGAGCGGGCTTACGGTACCGGGGCGTTCCGGCTGACGGACGGGGATCTCCGGACCGCCGGCATCACCCGCAAGGCGGAATAACCGAAGAAGGCCCGACCGCAACAAGCGGTCGGGCTCATCATTGCTCACGAACTATCACGGCTCCCGCGGCATCATAGTCCATGTATTATTAAACTCAGGCGCAAATCAGCCAAATACAATCTCATCTCACAACGAACGGAATTTTCTAATAAGTTCTCTGTAAAACTCAATTTTTACATCAAAACTACCTCGTTTGTCAGACAGTTTCCCGAGTTTGACATAACGCTTTGTAGCATCTGCTCGCCCTTTTGAATTTGTCATGTTGGTCTTTTGCCGATATTCGAGATAGTAGGCAAGCGTTGTCGTCTCGTCTTCGTCAGACCAACTGGCCGGGTCAGCCTTCCCTGAAAGTTTTACGTACTTGTCCAGACCTTTCCTCAGCGTGCCAGGGACATGACCAGGCCTATTCACATGCTCGTCTAACAACAACGCAACTCCGTATTCAGATGTGATAAAGTCGCTTATTTTTAGATTTTTATAATGCGGCATATCACCATAATAAAATGTATTCACTCGGCCCATCGCATGCAGAATCTGGGCGCGTCTTACATATTTGTCATGTGCTGCGCGCCAGAAGCGGTATGCCCATATGGGCTTGCGAAGAACAGCCTTCTTGGCGCTAGTATCAAGAAGCTCGTTATTTAACCTTATATAGCCATAGGCCAACTGCTCTGGACTATGCTTATTAACTTCGATCTCAATCCCCAAAGACCCGAAGTAAGTCTCGTAATTCTCTGGCGATAGTGTTTTGATTTCAGCCAACAGACCGGGTAACTCACCGGCGTCAGATCCCGCACCGGCGGTCCATTGGAAAACGCCAACCGATAAAAATGAGTTATCGTATGTGTTTATTGCTTCGATTTTACCCTCGTTTTCTGATACTGCCTGTATCACCCTCTGAAGAGACTGCGGCGTCTCTGGGAAAGCTTGCGGATCCTGAACAAAGAAACTTGATATGCTCGTAATACCGTAATTGACCAATCCTTTTTTATATATTTTTCCAAATTTTATGTTGTTGGGCCCGTACACGTAGCCTTTCCTGATGACAATATCTGCTTCCTCTGCCGGCGGTGGAACTTTCGGTGTAGGAGGCGCCTTGCGCATTTTATGAGACGCCATTGACACACGTGTCTGCCGCTTAATCGCTCTGCTCATCTATGCTTCTCCGGGCGGAATAATTCTGGAGATTGAAGCGTCCCCATTGTTATCATTGTGAAGATGGATAGTCGATCACTTGTAAGCGTACCTTATAAATTGACTTTCGGGATGGCCTGGGATCCGAAACGTTGGCAGGAGGCATGCTCCCGTCCGGAACATGCCCTGCCGACCCCGGATTGTGCTGCCGGGCCTCGTGGATTGCCTTGCGGGTCAGGCCAAGGTCCGTAACCGGCGGGGCGGCAGGCGAATGTTCCCGGCCGGAACGTTCGCCCCCACGGGACGCAACCTCGCCCCGCTGCTGTGCCGCGTCGTACTCATCCGCGAGCCGGCGCTTGGCCTGTGCCTCTATCTCGAAGGCATCGGCTTAGGTCCGGTGTGCAGCCGCGATCAGCTCGTCATGCGCGCGAAGAATGAGGCTCAGAGCAAGGCTGGCGTGGTGAAGGAGTAATCGATCTTGACGCCGAGCAGGAACTGATCCGGGCTGCCGAAGGGGCGGCGCACCAGCGGGCTGTCGGCGGAAGCGCCCAAGATGCGGGTGTAGCCCGCATAGGCCGTGTAGGCCCAGGTCGCGTTCGGCGTGTAGGTTACGGCACCGAGCACACCCGCCGAGTAGAAGTTGCGGGGATCATACGGCGTGACGCGGCCATTGAGGGCCGCCTCGGCCGGCGACACGCCGAAGTACTTCCGGGCGAAGCTGGCATCGCCGATGTTGAAGCGCGGCCCGATCGAGAACAGGAGGTGCTCTGTCGGGATCAGGTAATCGGCCGCTACCGAGCCCACCGTGCCGTGATGCCCATAAACGCCCTGCCGGGCCTCGAAGCGTGTACGGATGAAGGAGACCGGATAGAATTCAGCGAAGATGCCCGGTTCCGCCGCGAAGCGCGCGTCGCGTAGGCCGAACAAGTGGCGGCGGTCATCGCCATAGTAGCGTCCTGGTACGACGCGGACGGTCGGTCCGATCCGGAATACTGGATCGTCGTAGAGGGACAGGCTGAAGCCATCATCCGGTGCCGAGAAGCGGCGCGGCTCGCCGACCCGGCGAATATCGATCGAGGGGTAGCCCACGGCTGTGTAGTCACTGGAGCCGGGGTAACGCGGCGTGGCCTGGATCGAGCCGCTGACCGTTACGATCCACGTACTGGGATCAACTTGGGCGAAGGTAGGCAATGGACGCGGCATGACCGCGCCGAGATCCGCAGCACGCGCCGCCGTGGCGCCGCAGGCGGCGAAAAGCGCGCTGGCACCAAAAAGGGCGCGGAGTCGGCTGGTCCGCTGGGGCGAGGATGTCATGGCCACGTTTTATGGGGCGTTTTCATCCCGTCCGCATGGGGGGTGTGGCACATCCTTCTTCGTGAAGGTGCGCAATCAAGCTGGCCGTGATGATTCAGCAACGTTCTCCGGAACGCTCCAGCGGATAATCGTGAACGGACGAGACACACTTCTGCCTACGGGCTTTGGCCTCTTTCGTGAGGATCTCAAGCATGTCGCCGTGGTTGGCCGCCGTTCTGAGCCTCGAGACCGCGCTGTGCTCCGCGATCCTGGCGGAGGCCGCCCACGATCGCCACGAGGAGCGAGTGCCCGCGGCCGGGATCGCTCGCGTGTCCGGGTGGCTCCTGCTGGCCGCTACCGGCTTCCTGCTGTGGTCGAAAGGCTCGTGATCGCCGGCTTCGTCGTGCTGCTAGATCGCGGTGAGGGGAGGGACGTCACAGGGGCTTCCCACCGCACACCCGCGCGACGGCATCGCCGCTATCCTCAGGACGCGTGTTGAAGGCGATCGGGACGTTCGGTGCGGTCTCCCGAGCGGCGTTGATGAGGCTCTCAAACACAGGCAGGTGCCGCGGCCAGGAGCGGACACCGTTACCGATCACGAGGCAGTCGTAGGAGCCGGCGATGAGCATCTGCTTCAGGATCGGACCGGCCTGATCGTCCGGCCGGATGAAGCACTGCTCGGCCGTCCAGCCGCGGCTGCGCATATCCTCCAGCGCGACCTTGATCCCCTGGTGAATCTTCTCAGCGTTCAGCCCTGGCGGGAGAGCCGGGTCCGAGAATTCGACCGCATCCGGTTCATAGCCCACCATCAGAACGCGCATCGGACCCTCCGGCGTCGGGCGCCAGATCGAGGCAGCCGTTCAAGCGAGCTAGGGTCGAGGGGCGCGGCCTCAAGCCGCGACCCAGTCTCCTCGCAGCCGGAAACCGGTGCAGCGCTTATTGGGCCAGAGTTGGGGTTATTGGGCCGCCGCGCCAGTAAAATCGAGCTAAACTACTGATTTTGTTGGCGCGCCCTACGGGAATCGAACCCGTGTTTTCGCCGTGAAAGGGCGACGTCCTGGACCGCTAGACGAAGGGCGCTCTGGTCGGGCCGGGGTTCTATAGTCGGACCGGAGCCGCCCGGCAACCGCCCAGGCGCGGCACCGGTGCCACAGGTCCCAGGTTTGACCGCGCCCCGGGTTGGGGCGATGGAGAGCCATGCCCCAGCCCACCCCTCGCATGACCCTCGTCCTCGGCGGGGCGCGATCCGGCAAGAGCGCCTACGCGGAGGGGCTGATCCAAGCCTGCCCCGGCCCGTGGCTGTATCTCGCCACCGCGCAGGCCTTCGACGACGAGATGGTCGCGCGCATCGCCCAGCACCGCGCGAGGCGGGGCGACGCCTGGCGCACCCGCGACGTGCCGCTCGCCCTGCCGGAGGCAGTCGCCGCATCCGAGGGGCCGGTCCTGGTCGATTGCCTCACGCTCTGGCTCACCAACCTGATCCTGGCGGAAGCCGACGTGGCGGAGGCGACGGAGCGGCTGCTCGCCGCCTGCGCCGACGCACGGGGGCCGCTGGTGCTGGTCGGCAACGAGGTCGGCCTCGGGATCGTGCCCGACAACGCCCTGGCCCGCCGCTTCCGCGACGCGGCCGGCCGCCTCCACCAGCAGCTCGCCGCCCGGGCAGACCGGGTCGTGCTCACCGTGGCCGGCCTGCCGCTGATCGTGAAGCCGCAAGCCCCGCACACACAAGCCCCCCGGACAGGAGCCCCCACATGAGCGACGACGCCGCGCGTCACCGGGAGAAGATGGAGAAGCGCAAGGCCGTCCAGGACGCCGAGGTCGCCGCCAAGACCCTCGAGAAGGGCCTGCTCCTCGTCCATACCGGCCCCGGCAAGGGCAAGAGCACGGCGGCTCTGGGGCTGATGCTGCGGGCGCTCGGCCGCGGCTGGCGGGTCGGCATGGTGCAATTCATCAAGGGCGGCTGGGACACGGGCGAGCGCCACGCCGTGGCGGTCTTCGGCGAGCGGGTCGTGTGGCACACCCTCGGCGAGGGCTTCACCTGGGAGACCCAGGACAAGGCCCGCGACATCGCCGCCTGCCGCCACGCCTGGGAGGTCGCCGAAGGCCTGATGGCCGATCCCACGATCCGCCTGCTCGTCCTCGACGAGCTCAACATCGCGCTGCGCTACGACTATCTCGACCTCGATGCCGTCGTCGCCGCCCTGCGGGCGCGCCGGCCGGACCTGCACGTGGTGGTCACCGGCCGCAACGCCAAGCCGGCCCTGGTCGAGGCCGCCGACCTCGTCACCGAGATGGGCAGCGTCAAGCACCACTTCGCCGCCGGCGTGAAGGCGCAGGAAGGGATCGAGTTCTGAGCCTGTCCAAGAAGGCCCTGATGATCCAGGGCACCGGCTCCGATGTCGGCAAGTCGCTGCTCGTGGCGGGGCTGGCGCGCGCCTTCACGGAGCGGGGCCTGAGGGTCCGGCCGTTCAAGCCGCAGAACATGTCGAACAACGCCGCCGTCACCGCCGACGGCGGCGAGATCGGCCGGGCGCAGGCGCTCCAGGCCCGGGCTGCCCGGGTGGCGCCCTCCGTGCATATGAACCCGGTCCTGCTGAAGCCACAGAGCGAGGTCGGCTCCCAGGTGGTGGTGCAGGGCCGGATGGTCGCCACCGTGAAGGCGCGCGACTACCAGGCCTGGAAACCCCGGCTGATGTCCGCCGTCCTGGATAGTTTCTCACGCCTCGCGGAGGACGCCGACCTCGTCCTCGTCGAGGGCGCGGGCTCGGCCTCCGAGGTCAACCTGCGCGCGGGCGACATCGCCAATATGGGCTTCGCCCGGGCCACCGACACGCCGGTGGTGCTGGTGGGCGACATCGACCGGGGCGGCGTCATCGCGAGCCTCGTCGGCACGAAGGCCGTGATCGACCCGGAGGACGCCGCGATGATCGCCGGCTTCCTCGTCAACCGGTTTCGCGGGGATCCGAGCCTGTTCGCCGACGGGATGCGGCTGATCGCCGAGCACACCGGTTGGGCAGCGCTCGGCCTCGTGCCGCATTTTCCCGAGGCCGCGCGCCTGCCGGCCGAGGACGTGCTGGGGCTCGCCGGCTCGGAAGCGCGCGGGCCCGGAGCCGTCACGGTGGCGGTGCCGGTGCTGCCGCGCATCGCCAATTTCGACGACCTCGATCCGCTGCGGGCGGAGCCGGGCGTCCGCGTCACGCTGGTCCGGCCCGGGACACCGATCCCCGCCGAGGCCGCGCTCGTGCTGCTGCCGGGCTCCAAGACCACGATCGACGACTTGGAGGCTTTTCGCCAGGAGGGCTGGGACATCGACCTGCGCGCCCATGTCCGGCGGGGCGGGCGGGTGCTGGGACTCTGCGGCGGCTACCAGATGCTGGGCCGGAGCCTCGCCGACCCGCACGGGATCGAGGGGGCGCCCCGCACGGTGCCGGGCCTCGGTCTGCTCGAGGTCGACACCGTGATGACGCCGCAGAAGCGCCTCGCCGCCGTCACCGGCACGAGCCTGCCCGACGGCGTGCCGTTTGCCGGCTACGAGATGCATATCGGTGCGACCGAAGGGCCCGACGCGGCCCGGCCGCTGCTGCGCTTCGCCGACGGGCGCCTGGACGGGGCGGTCTCGGCGGACGGGCGCGTGGCCGGGACCTACGTCCACGGCCTGTTCGCGCAGGATGCGCAGCGGGCGGCGTGGCTCGCGCGCCTCGGAACCGCCTCGGAGGGTGCCGGCTACGAATCCGGGGTCGAGGCGGCGCTGGACGGACTCGCGCGACACATCGCGGCCCATGTCGACTGCGACCGCCTGCTGGCGCTTGCCCGGTAGGCAGGGCGTGAGCCAGGGATGACTCCGTGTCATGCCGGTCCCGCCACGAAGGACCGCACGCGCCCAGAGGAACGCCCCATGCCCCCCACGCCATCCCCCGCCGGGGAGGATCTCGCCGCGAGCACCGTCCGCACCGTGACCGTGCGGCTGATGCCGCTGCTCGGCCTGCTCTACCTGATCGCCTATATCGACCGGCAGAACGTCTCCTACGCCAAGCTGGAGATGGTCGGCAGCCTCGGCCTCTCCGAGACCGCCTACGGGCTCGGGGCCTCGCTGTTCTTCCTCGGCTACTTCCTGTTCGAGGTGCCGGCCAACGTCTTCCTGGAGCGGGTCGGCGCGCGGATCTGGTTCGCCCGGATCATGATCACCTGGGGGATCGTCACCGTCCTGCTGGGCTTCACCCAGGGCACGGCGATGTTCTACGTGCTGCGCTTCCTGCTCGGGGTCGCGGAGGCCGGCTTCTTCCCCGGCGTGCTATTCGCCTTGACCCTGTGGTTCCCGCAAGGACACCGGGCGCGCATGGTCGGCTGGTTCATGATCGCCAGCGCGATCGCCAACGCGGTCGGCGCGGCGGTCGGCGGCGCGCTGCTCGGCCTCGACGGGCTCCTCGGCCTGCAGGGCTGGCAATGGGTGTTCCTGGCCACTGGCGCGCCGGCGATTCTCATGGCCGCGGTGGTGCTGTTCGTCCTGCCGGACGGGCCGGAGACCGCCCCCTGGCTGTCGCAGGCCCAGCGCGACTGGCTCGCCCGGACGCTCCGCGCCGAGCGCAAGGATGGCGGCCATGTCGACCACGGCAACCCCTTCGCGGCGCTCCTTGACCGGCGGGTGCTGATGCTCGCCGGGGTCTACGTCTCGCTGCCGCTCGCCGCCTACGGCCTCGGCTACTGGCTCCCCACCGTGGTCAAGGGCTTCGGCGTCTCGAACCTCACCAACGGCCTCCTGAACATCATCCCGTGGCTCGCCACGGCCCTCGCCCTCTGGTGGGTGCCGCGCCACGCCGCCCGCACGGGCGCGCAGGGCAACGCCCTGACCTGGCACGTGGTCGGGCCGGCCCTGGTGGGGGCGGCGGGCCTGGCGCTCTCCGTCGTCCTGCCGGGCAACGCCGTGAAGTTCGCCTGCCTGTGCATGGCCGCGGCGGGGACCTTCGCGGCCCAGCCGGTCTTCTGGTCCATGCCCGGGACCTTCCTGCGCGGCGCCTCGGCGGCCGCCGGGATCGCGGCGATCAACTCGGTGGGCAATCTCGGCGGCTTCGTCGCCCAGAACGCCGTGCCGTTCATCCGCGACCAGACCAAGAGCGACCTCGTGCCGATGCTGTTCCTGGCCGCCTGCCTTGCTCTGGGCGCCGGCCTCATGTTCGTGGTGCTCTCCGCCCTCCGCCGGGACGCGGCGCGGCGGGCGGTCCCGGCCGGCGTGCGACCGGCCTGAACACGGGCGGGATTCGCGCGTTATCCTTCCTTAAGCCGGCTCGTCCGGCACGATGATGCAGACCCGCAAGCCCGCGGGCCATCGTCGAGGAGGGCACCGCGATGAGTCAGGGATTTCCACTCATGATCCTCGCCTTCGGGACGCTCGGGGGCATCTGGTTCCTGGCCGCCGCGGCCCGGAAGCAGGTCGCCGACGCCAAGGGCAGCCCGGAGCGGTCCAGCGTGATCCAGCACCACGGCGGCGCCCCGCGCCCGAACATGCCCGGCACCGAGCACTGAGGAGGCCGCGGCGGCTCCCGCCGCGCCTCCGTCAGCCGGCGGCGATCCGCCGGCAATGCTCGAGGGCGGCGCCGATCAGGTTGTCGCTGGCCTCGGGCGTGCGGAACGCCGAGTGCGCCGACAGGGTGACGTTGGGCAGGCGCGCCAGCGGGTGATCCGCCGGAAGCGGCTCAACCGCGAACACGTCGAGCCCGGCCCGCGCCACGTGGCCGCTGCGCAGGGCCTCGACGAGGGCGGCCTCGTCGAGCACCGCCCCGCGGGCGGTGTTGATCAGCATCGCGCCGGGCCTCAGGGCGGCGATCCGCGCGGACGACAGGAAGCCGCGGGTCTCGTCGGTGAGGAGGAGGTGGAGCGAGACCACGTCGCTCTCGGCGAGCAGGCGGTCGAGCGGAACGAAATCGACGCCGGGATGGGACTTCGGCGTCCGGTTCCAGGCCAGCACCCGCATGCCGACGCCCCGGCAGAGGCGCGCCATCTCGGCCGCGATCCCGCCGAACCCGACGAGGCCGATCGTCTTGCCGGTGAGTTGGATCCCCTCGGTGCGCAGCCAGGATCCGGCGCGCATCGCCCGGTCCATCTCGGGCAGGCCGCGGGCGGCGGCCCACATCAGCGCGAAGGCGCATTCGGCGACCGCCGTGTCGCCGTAGCCCTTGATGGTGTGGACGGTGACGCCGAGGGCGTCCCGGAGCGCCTCCGGGTCCATGTAGCTGCGGGCGCCGGTGCCGAGGAACACGACGTGCTTCAGGCCCGCGCAGGCTCGGGCGACGTCGAGGGGGAGGGCGGTGTGGTCGATCACCGCGGTCTCGGCGCCGGCCAGGATGCCGGGCAGGTCCTCCGGGACGATGCCGGGATCGGCGTGGATCGCGAAGGGCGGGTCGTCGGGCCGCAGCAGCCGCCGGGCCACCGCCGCCAGGGTCTCGCTCGCATCCACGAACACCGCGCGCATCGGCGTCTCCCTCTCAGGTCCCGCCGGCCACGATGCGTCCGGAGGACGGCCCTGCCAAGGCCTGACGGAACGGCGCCCGCGTCCGCGCGGGCGGGTCAGCCCGCCAGGGTCAGGCAGAGGGCGAGGAGCGCCAGCACCAGCCCGCCCTGGAGCCAGCAGGCCGTCCGGTAGAGGGTCAGCGCCCGAGCGATATCGTCGGCTGTGGCCGCCGCCCGCCCGTCGCCCATATGGGCGTCCGGGACGAGGGTGCCGTCGTAGACCCGCGGCCCCGCGAGCCGCAGGCCGAGCGCCCCCGCCATGGCGGCTTCGGGCCAGCCGGCATTGGGCGAGCGGTGCCGGCGCGCGTCCCGGGCCATCGCCCGAAGCGCCCCGCGCGCGTCGGCGCCGCGCAAGGCGGCCGCCCCGACGATCAGCAGCCCCGCCAGCCGGGAGGCCGGCAGGTTCACGCCGTCGTCGAGCCGCGCCGCCGCCCAGCCGAAGGCTTCGTAGCGCGGGGTGCGGTGGCCGATCATGCTGTCGGCGGTGTTGATCGCCTTGTAGAGGGCGCCCCCCGGCAGGCCGAGGCCGCCGATCCAGAAGGCCGGTGCCACGATCCCGTCGGAAAAGTTCTCCGCCAGGCTCTCGATCGCGGCCCGGCAGACCGCCGGCTCGTCCAGGCGCTCGGGGTCGCGCCCGACGATCATCGCCACGGCCCGGCGCCCGGCCTCCAGGCCGCCGGTCCGCAGGGCCTGCTCCACGGCGGCGACGTGCTGGTGGAGGCTGCGCTGCGCCGGCAGGCTCGCGCAGGCGAGGCCGAGGAGGAGCAGGGCGGGGAGAGGGCCCGCGAGCCCCGCCAGCACCGTGAGGGCGAGGGCGGCCAAGCCCACCGCGGCGAGCAGGAAGGCCAGCGCGACGCAGCCGGCGATCCGCCGCCGCCGCGGGGAGCCGCGGTTGAGGCCGCGCTCCAGGGCGGCGATCAGGCGGCCGATCCAGGTGACAGGGTGACCGACCGCCCTGTAGAGCGCGTCCGGATAGCCGGCCGCCGCCTCGATCCCGAGGGCGATGGCGAGGACGGCGAGCGTGTCGGCAAACGTACCGGGCAGATGGACCATTCGGTGTGGAGCGTTCCCGCGCGTGAGGTCGCCCCGATCGCGCATGGCGGCGATCTCGGCGCACTCCGAAAAGCCTTTCCCGACGCGCCGGAGCCCTGGCTCGACCTCTCGACGGGGATCAACCCGGTCCCCTATCGTGTGCCGCCGGTGGAGGCCAGCGCCTGGACGCGGCTGCCCGAGGCCGCCGAGGTCCGGGCCCTCCGGGAGGCTGCCGCCTCGGCCTACGGCGCGCCGGATGCCGACCACGTCGTGCCCGCGCCCGGCACCCAGATCCTGATCGAGACCCTGCCCCGGCTGCTGGCCCCGACCCGCGTCGCGGTGCTCGGGCCGACCTACGCCGAACATGCCGCCGCCTGGGCGCGTGCCGGGCATGCGGTGACGGAGACCTCGGATTTCGACGCCCTCGGTGCGGCCCGGGTGGCGGTGATCGTCGATCCCAACAACCCGGATGGGCGGACCCGCCCGCTCGCCGAGCGCCGGGCGCTCGCCGAAGCGCTCGCCGCCCGGGGTGGCCTGCTCGTCGCCGACGAGGCCTTCGCGGATCTGGAGCCGGTGGAGAGCCTGTGCCCGCACGTCTCCGCACCGGATCTGGCGTCGGGCCTCGTGGTGCTGCGCTCCTTCGGCAAGACCTACGGGCTCGCCGGCCTGCGTCTCGGCTTCGCAATCGCCGATGCCGCCACGGCGGCCCGGATCGCCGCGGCCCTCGGACCCTGGGCGGTGTCGGGCCCGGCCCTGGCGATCGGCCGCGCGGCCCTGTCGGACGCGGATTGGCGCGCGCGGGCCGCCCGGGACCGGGCGGCGGACGCGGGCCGCCTTGACCGGATGATCGCCCGGGGCGGGGGGCGGATCGTCGGCGGCACGTGCCTGTTCCGGACCGCCGACTTCCCCGACGGGCCGGACCTCTTCCGGCGGCTCGCGGCGTCCGGCATCGCGGTGCGGCGCTTCGCCGGGCACCCGGATCGCCTGCGCTTCGGCCTGCCGCCCGACAAGGCGGGCTGGTGCCGGCTGTCGCGGGTGCTCAGGTAGACCGCACACCCGGCGGGTGCGGGTCGCGGGCCGCCACGATCACGGCCAGCGCCGAGAAGGCGAGGCCGACCGCGCAGACACCCGGCCAGCCCACGAGCAGGAAGGCCTGCGAGCCGGCATAGGCGCCGAGCGCCCCGAACACGAACAGGGTCGTGAACAGCACGGTGTTGATGCGCCCCCGCGCCCCCGGGACCAGCGCGTAGGCCCGGGTCTGGTTGGCGATCAGCGCGCCGTTCATGCCGATATCGATCAGCAGCACGCCGAGCGCCACCGCCGTCAGCGACCACGTGCCCCCCGCCCAGAGCACCACGAAGGAGAGGGCGACCAGCAGGCTGCCGCCGAGGACCACGGGCTTCGCCCCCCGCCGGTCGGTGAAGCGGCCCGAGATCGGCGCCACGAAGGCCCCGCAGACGCCGATCACGCCGAACAGCCCGGCCCCGGCGGCGGTGAGAAAGAAGGGCGGCCCCTCCACCAGCAGGGCCAGGGTCGCCCAGAAGGCGTTGAAGCCGGCAAACAGCAGCGCCTGCGACAGGCTCGCCGTGCGCAGGACCGGCTGCGTGCGGGCGAGATGGAGGATCGACAGCATCAAGGCGCGGTAGCGCAGCGGGTGCGTCTGCACCGTGTGGGGCAGGGTGGCCCGCGCGATGCCGGCCATGGCGAGCGCCAGCACGGACGCGACGAGGAAGACCGGCCGCCAGCCGAGATGCGCCCCCAGGAAGCCGCTCGCCGTGCGGGCGAGCAGGATGCCGGTCAGCAGCCCGGTCATGACCTGTCCGACGATCCGCCCGCGGCTCGCATCCGGGGCGAGTTCGGCCGCGAACGGGACCGCCTGCTGGGCCGCGCAGGACAGCACGCCGACCACCAGATGGGCGAGCGCGAGGCAGGCGAGGTTCGGGGCGAGGCCCACCGCCAGCAGCGCCAGGGCGAGGCCGAGACATTGCCCCACGATCAGGGCGCGGCGCGGCAGCGCGTCGCCGAGGGGCACGAGCCCGACGATGCCGAGACCGTAGCCGACCAAAGCCGTGGTCGGCACCCACAGGGCGGCGCGGTCGCCGAACTCGGCGACGATCAGGCCGAGCAGCGGCTGGTTGTAGTAGATGTTGGCCACGGCCCCGCCCGCGATCAGCGTCAGGCCGAGCCGGGCCTTCGCGTCGAGGGGTGCGGTCACGGCTGGGTCTGGGGCAGGCAGGCACGCCGCCGCGGGAGGGCCATGGTCGGATCCGGGTACGGGAGGGAATCGGAGCGGGGAGCGATACGGGCGGAGCGCGCCGCCGGGCAATCTGCGGCGATGCATCCCTGCCGGGGCGTCCCGGCCCCCTTCACCGGAGCTGGCAGCGCACCATATGCAAGGGATGCAGCCGGCGCCGTCCGCACGCGAGCGGGCGCCGCAGGTTCATGTCCCGGGCGTCGAGCCGTTTGAGGTTCCGAACCGGACTACGAACGAGAGGGCGGTTTCGTTCCGTACGAACGGCACCGGGACCGCCGCAGCAGGGAGTACGGGATGCCGAACTACCGCATCGACTTCGCCAAGGAGATCCTCGGGGTGCCGTTCACGGTCGGCTCCGTCGCGATCGCGCGGGCCCGCGATCCCGAGCGTGCCCGCCGCGCGGCCGAAATCCGATTCGCCCGCCAGCACGGCGTGGGCGACTGGCGGGAACGGGCGGACCTCGCCACCGTGGCCGAGCGGCTCTGACGCGTCCGGTCCCGGCCCGTCACACGCCGTTCGTGCCGCTGCCGCACTCTGGGAGCCCGCATTCCGCGACCGGTCAAGCTCTGGTCGCGGCGGCCGCGGCGCCGTAGAAGGGCGGGCGGACCGGGACGCTGAGCCGGCCTCCTCGGGAAGGCCGACGGCTTCCGACTCCGCACGCGCCCGATCGACGAGCCGGCGTCGCAGGGCCGGACGCGTCTCGAATCCGGGTCGACGGGGGTCAGTGCAAGGGTCATGGCGGCGATCTCCTTCTTCGGCGACCTGCTTCAGACCATCAGCGAGCGCGGCCGCGACCTGATCGGGATCGGGCGCGGCGACATGACCTCCCGGGCCAGCGCGGCCGATCTCGTCAAGCTGTGCGAGGACCTGATCTCCCGGCGCGGCGAGGCCTCCGGGGTGGCGCTGGCCCGCCTGATCCTCGACCGCTACGCCAGCTTCGGCCAAGCGGAGCGCCACGCCTTCCTGCGGTCCATCGCCCTCGACTTCGATGCCGACCACGCCGCCGTCGACGAGGCGATCGCCGCCTATCGCGCCGCCCCCTCCCGCGCCCGCCTCGGCAGCCTGCACGAGGCCGCCGAGCCGCGCAGCCAGGAGCTGATCCGCCGCCTCAACCTCGCCCGCGGCGGCACGCTCAGCCTCGTGCGGATGCGCGAGGACCTGTTCGACCTGCGCCGGGGACTGCGCGCCGGCGGCGAGGCCGATCCCGCCCTGATGGACGCCGTCGACAGCCTGGATTGCGACTTCGAGCACCTGTTCGCCTCGTGGTTCAACCGCGGCTTCCTGGTGCTGCGCCACATCGACTGGACGACGCCCGCGCATATCCTGGAGAAGATCATCCGCTACGAGGCGGTGCACGCCATCGCCGACTGGGACGATCTGCGCGCCCGGATCGAGCCGCCGGACCGGCGCTGCTTCGCGTTCTTCCACCCGGCGCTCGCCGACGAGCCGCTGATCTTCGTGGAGGTGGCGCTCACCGACCAGATCGCCCCGGCCATCGCCCCGATCCTGTCGCAGGCGCGCAAGCCGCTGCAGCCGCAGGCGGCCAACACGGCGGTGTTCTATTCGATCTCGAACTGCCAGAAGGGGCTCGCCGGCGTCACCTTCGGCAATTTCCTGATCAAGCAGGTGGTCGAGGACCTCACCCGCGAGGTGCCGACGCTCAAGACCTTCGTGACGCTCTCGCCGGTGCCGGGCTTCGCCGCGTGGCTGGCGCGGGAGCGCCGGGCCGACAGCCCGCAGGGGCTGCTGCCCGAGGATGTCGAGACCCTGCAGGCGCTGGACGATCCCGACTGGGCCGCCGACAAGGCCCGGGCCGAGACGGTGCGCCGGGCGCTGATCCCGGCGGCGGCGGCCTATTTCCTGCGCGCCAAGAACGAGCGCGGGCGCCCCCTCGATCCGGTGGCCCGGTTCCATCTCGGCAACGGCGCGCGCCTCGACCGGATCAACTTCCTGGGCGACACCTCCAAGAAGGGGCTGGCCCAGTCCCACGGGCTGATGGTCAACTACCTCTACGACCTCGCCGCCATCGAGCGGAACCACGAGACCTACGCCAATCTGGGCACGGTTGTGGCCGCCCCGGCGGTGACCCGGGAGCTTCGCGCCAAGCTGCCGCCGCCCCGCGCGGTGGTGCTCGCCGAGGCGTGACTCAGCCGCCCGCCAGCTGGCCGAAGGACAGGGTGATCCGGTGGGCGGCGGCCTCCGCGGCCGCGCCCTCCAGGGGGACCCGGCCGTCGAGGATCAGCGCGGCGAGCCCGTGCACGAGCGACCAGGCGGCGAGCGTCAGGTCCTCGGCGGGCATCGCCGGGCCGGCGAGGGCGGCCGCCCGCCGCTCCAGGATCCCGTAGGCCCGCGATTTCGCCGCGACCCGGCAGGGGCGCATGAACATCAGCCGGAACAGGGCCGGGCGCCGGCGGGCGAAGGCCACGTAGGCCGCCCCCTGGGCCGCAAGCGCCGCGCTGCCCGTCGCGGCGGCGTCGGCCGCCTCCAGATCCGCGGCGAGATCCTCGAACCCCCGGGCGGCGACCGCTTCGAGCAGGTCCTCCTTGCCGGGGAAGTGGCGGTAGGGCGCCATCGCCGACACCCCGCAAGCCCGCGCCGTCGCCCGCAACGAGAGCGCCGCCTCGCCCCCAGATTCCAGCAGGTCCAGGGCCGCCGAGACCAAGGCCGCGCGCAGATCGCCGTGATGGTAGCTCCTGTCCGGATTCGAAGTTGACACCGTAAGCATCCCGCTTCAAGTTTACACCGTAAACAAAGCGCAGGAGGCCGCCTCATGCAAGCCGCACCCGCCCGCCGCTCGGTGGACCTGTCCGCCTATCCCGACCTCGTGGTGGTCTATCTCGGCTTCCGCGTGACGCGCTGGCGCGGCCTGCTCGCCCTGATGGGGCTCGGGCGCGGCATCGCCGCCTCGGTGCAGAGCCGGCCGGACGGGCTGCTCGCGCACGAGAACCTGTTCTTCGGCCTGACCCATGTCGGCCTGCGCCAGTACTGGCGCGACCTCGAGAGCCTCGAACGCTTCACCCGGTCGGAACCCCACCGCACGTGGTGGCGGGATTTCTCGCGGGATTCCCGGGGGTCCGGCTTCTGGCACGAGGCCTATACCCGGGGCGGGGTCGAGGCGATCTATGTCGGGATGCCCGCGCCCACCGGTCTCGGGCTGTTCGCGCCCGAACGCGCGCCCGAAGGCGCCTTCCTATCGTCGCGACAGCGGCTGACCGCCTGAAAGGGCTCGCCGAGTGGGGCTTCGGGCGGCTATGGGTGCCCGGAACACACATCCCGTGATAGCTCAGCCTCACGATGACGAACCATCTCTTCTCCCTGGTGCGGGACGGCGTCCCCGATTCCACCAAGACCGCGATCGAGACGCCGGACGGGCGCCGCACCAGCTACGCGGACCTCATCGCCCGCTCCGGCGCCTACGCGGCGGCCCTGCAGGCGGCGGGCGTCGCGCCCGGTGACCGGGTGGCCGTGCAGGTCGAGAAGAGCCCCGAGGTGATCTTCCTGTATCTCGGCGCGGTCCGGGCCGGGGCCGTGTTCCTGCCGCTCAACACCGCCTATACCCCGGCCGAGATCGGCTACTTCCTGGGCGATGCCGAGCCGGCATTGTTCGTCTGCGACCCGAGCCGGCGCGATGCCCTGGGTGAGGCCGCCGCGAATGTCGGCCGGATCTGGACCCTCGACGCCGCCGGCGGCGGCAGCGCCGCCGAGGCGGCGGACCAAGCTGCGGATGCGGGCGGCGCCTTCGCCGACGTGCCCCGGGGTCCGGAGGACCTCGCGGCGATCCTCTACACCTCGGGGACGACCGGGCGCTCCAAGGGCGCCATGCTGACCCACGACAACCTCGCGTCGAATGCCCGGACCCTCGTCGACTATTGGCGGTTCACCGCCGACGACGTGCTGATCCACGCCCTGCCGGTGTTCCACACCCACGGCCTGTTCGTGGCGACCAACACGGTGCTGGCGAGCGGCGGCGCGATGCTGTTCCTGCCCCGGCTCGACCCGAGGCTGATCCTGAGCCTGATGCCCCGGGCCAGCGTGCTGATGGGCGTGCCGACCTTCTACACCCGCCTCCTCAAGGAGCCGGGCCTCACGCCGGAGGCGGCTCGGGGCATGCGCCTGTTCGTGTCGGGCTCGGCGCCACTCCTCGCCGAGACGCATCGCGAGTGGCAGGCCCGCACCGGCCACGCCATCCTCGAGCGCTACGGCATGACCGAGACCAACATGAGCACCTCGAATCCCTATGACGGGGACCGGGTCGCCGGCACGGTCGGCTTCCCCCTGCCGGGCGTGTCCCTGCGGGTGGTCGATCCCGAGACCGCAGCGGCCCTCGGTCCGGACTCGGTCGGGATGATCGAGGTGAAGGGCCCGAACGTGTTCCAGGGCTACTGGCGCATGCCGGAGAAGACCGCCGCGGAATTCCGGGCCGACGGGTTCTTCATCACCGGCGACCTCGGCAAGGTCGACGCGCGGGGCTACGTCCACATCGTCGGGCGCGGCAAGGACCTGATCATCTCAGGGGGCTTCAACGTCTACCCGAAGGAGGTCGAGACTGAGATCGACGCGCTGCCCGGCGTGGTCGAATCCGCGGTGATCGGCCTGGCGCATCCGGATTTCGGCGAGGCCGTCACCGCCGTGGTGGTGGGCGGCGCCGGATGCCCGGACGAGGCGGGAGTGCAGGCTGCCCTGGAAGGCCGGCTCGCCCGTTTCAAATGCCCCAAGCGCGTCCTGTTCGTGGACGAGCTGCCGCGCAACACCATGGGCAAGGTGCAGAAGAACCTTCTGCGCGAGGCGCATGCGGGGCTTTATCGGGACTGACGATCCGTCCGCCGGCCGGACGCGATCCGGCGACCCCGTCCTTGCGAGTGCAGCGACGCAATCCCGGCGGCGCCACGCCGCCCGACGTCGCGCAATCCGGAATGATTTCGCGTCGCTCGTGATGACGGTGCCGGCCCCCTCCACGGAGCGAGCCGGCACCGGATCAGAGATTATGCTGGGTCCGCTCCCCCGCCGGAGGCGTGCGGTCGTCCGGATCCGTGACCTTGCGGGCGGCGGCGTTGAGATTGTCCGGATCGAGGGCGGTCTGGACGAACTCGCGGCCGATATTGGTCACCTCGCGGGCGTAGCGCAGGCCCTGGTCGCGCACCTCGTCGGCCCAGGGGCCGATGCTCCGGTCCTCCTGGCGGGTGCGTGGCAGCAGCGCGCCGAGCAGCAGGCCGGCGGCGACGCCGACCACGCCGACGAGGAGCGGGTTGTCGTCCACGAAGCGCTCGACGGCGGAGCGGCCGCGGTTGAGGCCCTCGATCCCCTGATTGGTCAGGTCGTCCAGCGCCCGCATGTTGCGGCGGTGGAGGGCGCCGGCCCGCTCCCGGGCGTCGTCATAGGCCGCGGAGGCGCGGTCGCGCGCCTGGTCGGCCGCACCGCCGAGGCGGTCGTTGATGTCGTCGGCGAGGCCCGACACGGTCTGCCGCGCCTGCCCGGCCAATTCGGCGGCGCGGTCGCCCGCCGCCCGGATCCCGTCCTTGGCGGCGGAAGCCGCGCCGTGCGAGCCCGCCGTCGCGCCCTGTGGGAGCGGATCGTGCAGGCCGCGCGGATCGGGCCGGAGGGTGAAGTCGCCCGCCGCCGTGCCGGGCGCGCCCGGGTCACCGAGGCCGGCCGGATCCGGCCGCAGGCTCTTGTCGCCGGCGCCGTGCGGCATCCCCGCCTCGGCGGCGAGCTGCTCGGGGGTGCTGGAGGGGATACCCGGCTTGTCGGTCATGGCACTGTCCTCAAATGTCGGTCTCGGCGGCCCGCCTTCGGCGCCGGTCTGCCCGTCCGGGCACGTGCGGTGTCTCGTTCCGGGTCCCGCCCGGTCTCGGGGCCCGGGCGTCAGATCTCGGTCGTGTCCAGCGGATCGCGGGCCGGGCGTACCGTGGGGAGGTCGGGGTCGTAGCCCCGGGCCGCGCCGGTGTTCAGGGTGGGCACGCGGGCGGCCGACACCTCGGTGCGCCGACGCTGGGCATCCTTCGCCATCCGGTTGAACAGCAGGCCGACGCCGGCCGCGATCAGCAGCACCGGCACCGGATTGCGGCGCACCGCCTCCAGGGCCGTATCGTAGGTGCTGTTCAGGGCCGGCACCCGCCGGGCATTGCCCAGCATCTCGTCCACGAGGTTCGGCACCGAGAGCCGGCCCTGGATGCGGTCGATCGTGTCGTCGAGCCGCGCCCGGCTCTCCTCGATCTCCTTCTCGAGGTCGTTCATCGTACTCATCCGGACACGCGCTCCGAGAGGGCCTGGGCATCCTGGCGGACCTGGCGCGTGGTGCGCTTCGGAGCCAGGGTCGAGAGGGAGAGGACGCTGCGCGCCCACAGGGCCATCCCGAGGGCGAGGACCAGCAGCACGCCGCCGACGATCAGGGCCGAGAGCCATTCGGAGCCCACGATGGTGGCGAGCCACTTCACGAAGGCGCCGATCAGGACCAGCAGGGCGACCACGGCGAACACGGCCGAGCCGACCATGCAGGCAAGCCCGACGATCAGCTGCCGGATGTTGCCGGCCATCTCGGCCCGGAACAGAGCGATCTCCTTGCGGGCGAGCTCGTTGGTCTCCCGCAGGGCGTCGCCGATCAGGCTCTGGATGCTGGAGGGGCCGGCGGATGGGCCTGTCTGGCGCGGGTCGGAGCCGAGGGTCATGGCATCAGGCCCGGAAGCTGTCGCGGGCATCGCCGTCCGGCGCCTCCGGCGGCAGACTCGACGACTTGATGAAGCGGGCGGCGATCAGGCCGGCCACGAAGGTCCCGACCGCCACCGCCACCGGCGCGCGCCGGGCGAAGGATTCGGCCTCGCTGTAGAAGTCGCCGAGGCTGCGGCGCTCGATCGAGGAGCCGAGCTGCTCCAGCCCGTCGGCGGCGCTGTCGAAGAAGGCACGCACGTTCGGCTTGTCGCCGAGGTCACGGCCGGAATTGCGGATCGTCTGGGCCAGATCGTGGACCGACTGCGCCGCGTCGCTCTTGCGCTGCTCGACATAGGTCTGGGCCTGCAGCCGCGCCGCATCGAGCAGGCCGCGGCCGCGCTCGGCCGCCACATCGGCCAGCCCCTCGACGTCGCCCTGCAGGGCCCGCCACTGGGCGCGCTCCTCCGCGGCGGTGTGCGGCGCCTCGCGATGCGGATCCGCGATGGGGTCCGCAGGGGTGCCTTGCGGTAACTCGTTGCCGGCCATCTCGAAAACACTCCTCGCGGCGCGGGGACGGGGCCGCTCGCGGCGACCGCGGGCCCCGCGATGGCTGAGTAACCGACTCGGCTGTCACGGGTTCCGGTCCCGTGTGCGCAGTTCCGCTGTACGCACCCGGTCCGATGCCCGCGCGGCACCGCTCAGTCGACGTTCAGACAAGGTCTGCCAGAACCGCCACGCTTGCACAACGTACCGGCTCGGGACGGAGCGGCCGCCCTGTCCCGGAACGGTATGGCCTCGACTTGACCCGCGCCCGGCTTCACGCTTGGGTTGCCTCACGACCCAACAAAGGATCGCGCAGGGACTCCGCGCGTTCTGGCATAGTAGTGATGTCCCGATGCAGGCGCGGCGAGATCCTCGACCCGACCCGCGCCCCTGATCCGGAGTCGACCCGCGTGGCACGCCTTGTGATCGTATCGAACCGCGTCGCCGTCCCGGAAGGGGGCGGCAAGGCGGTGGCGGCGGGCGGCCTCGCCGTCGCGGTCAAGGAGGCCTTCACGGCCTATGAGGGATTGTGGTTCGGCTGGAGCGGCACCATCACGGAGGAGCCCTCCGAGGAGCCGACGCTGATCGACCGGGGCCGCGTCCAGTACGCCGTCGTCGATCTCTCGCCGCAGGACCACCTCGAATATTACGCCGGCTTCGCGAATCGCGCCCTGTGGCCGATCATGCATTACCGGCTGGGGCTCGGCGCCTTCTCGCGCTCGGACTATGCCGGCTACAGCCGCGTGAACCGGACCTTCGCCCGGGCGCTGGCCAAGCTGGTCGAGCCTGACGACATCATCTGGGTCCACGATTACCACCTGCTGCCGCTGGCGGCCGAGCTCCGCGGCCTCGGCCTCGACAACCCGATCGGCTACTTCCACCACATCCCGTGGCCGGCCGCCGACGTGTTCAACTCGCTGCCGGCGAGCGGCGAGTTGCTGCGCGCCATCGTCGATTACGACCTGATCGGCCTGCAGACCGAGGCGGACGTCCAGAACCTGCAGCGCAACCTGGTCGATACCCAGCGGGCGATTCCCCTGGGCGGCGGCTCGCTGATGGTCGACGGCCGCCGCACGCGGATCCGCGCCTTCCCGATCGGCATCGACGTGGCCGGCTTCAAGGAGGCTGCCGAGAAGGCCAACGCCAACAAGGTCGTGCGCGAGACCATCGCGGGTCTGCGCACCCGCAAGCTGCTGATCGGCGTGGACCGGCTCGATTATTCCAAGGGCGTGCCCGAGCGGATGGAGGCGGTGGAGAGCTTCTTCGCCTCCAATCCCGACCAGCGCGGCAACGTCACCTACATCCAGATCACGCCGAAATCCCGCAGCGAAGTGCCGGAATACGAGCAGCTCGCCCGCGACGTGAACGAGAAGGTCGGCGAGATCAACGGCTCGCTGGGCGATCCCGCCTGGACGCCGATCCAGTATATCACGAAGGCCTATCCGCGCCCGGTCCTGGCCGGCCTCTACCGGGCCGCCCGGGTCGGGCTCGTGACGCCGATGCGCGACGGCATGAACCTCGTCGCCAAGGAATACGTCGTCGCGCAGAGCGAGGACGATCCGGGGGTTCTGGTCCTGTCGAAATTCGCCGGCGCCGCCCGGCAATTGCCCGAGGCGCTGCTGATCAACCCCTACGACCGGTTCGAGGTGGCCGAGGCGATCCGGGCCGCGCTCTACATGCCGAAGGCGGAGCGGCTGGCGCGGTGGAAGCCGATGGTCGAGCGCATGACCCGCGAGGACGTCGACTGGTGGGCGCGCAACTTCCTGGCCGAGCTCGAGAACTTCCGCACGATCGAGCGCGAGCCCCCCACCGCCGCCGCGGCCGCCGAATAGCCGGCTCCGCCCGCTGCTTCCGCCCGCCTCCATCCGCGTGACCGGACGCCCCGCATGATCGCCGTCGATGACGGGGTGCCGGCGCCCCTCGGCGCCCATTTCGACGGGCGCGGCGTCAACTTCGCGCTGTTCTCCGAACACGCCACCGCGGTCGATATCTGCCTGTTCGAGCCCGGGGAGCGGCACGAGACCCGCACGGTCCGGCTGCCCTGCCGGACCGACGACGTCTGGCACGGCTACCTGCGCGGGGTGCTGCCGGGCCAGCTCTACGGCTACCGGGTGCACGGTCCCTGGGATCCGGCCTCCGGCCACCGGTTCAACGCCTCGAAGCTCGTCCTCGATCCCTACGCGCGGGAGATCCGCGGCCGGATCCGCTGGCACGACGCGCTCTACAGCCATCGCCGCGGCGGACGCGAGGACCGGATCGACCGGCGCGACAGCGCGGTCTACATGCCGAAATGCGTCGTCACCGCCCCGGAGGTGCCCGACCTCGCCCTCAATCCGGTGCGCCGGCCGCTCGCCGAGACGGTGGTGTACGAGGCCCACGTCAAGGCGCTGACCCGCACCCATCCCGACATCCCCGATGCGGAGCGCGGCACCTACGCGGCACTCGCCCACCCGGCGATCATCGCGCATCTCGTCAAGCTCGGCGTCACCGCCCTGGAATTGCTGCCGATCCAGGCCTTCGCGGATGACCGCTTCCTGGTCGAGAAGGGACTCGTCAATTTCTGGGGGTATCAACCCCTCGGCTACTTCGCCCCGGAGCCGCGCTATCTCGGGGAGGGCGGCCTTGGCGGCCTGAAGGCGGCGATCCGGGAGCTGAATGCCGCCGGGATCGAGACCTGGCTGGACGTGGTCTACAACCACACCGCCGAGGGCGACCATACCGGCCCGACCCTGTCGTTCCGCGGCATCGACAACGCCAGCTACTACAAGCTCGATCCGGCCGATGCGCGCCGCAACCTCGACTGCACCGGCTGCGGCAACACCTTCGACGCGAGCCACCCCCGGGTGATGCAACTCGTGCTCGATTCCCTGCGTCACTGGGTCACCGCCTACGGCATCGCGGGCTTCCGCTTCGACCTCGCCTCGAGCCTCGGGCGCGCGCCGCTCGCCTTCACCCCCCAGGCGGCCTTCTTCCAGGCCGTGGCGCAGGACCCGGTTCTGGCCCGGGTCAAGATGGTGGCCGAGCCCTGGGACATCGGGGAGGGCGGCTACCAGCTCGGCGGCTACCCGCGCGGATGGAGCGAGTGGAACGACAAGTTCCGCGACGCCGCGCGGGGCTTCTGGAAGGGCGATTCCGCCACGCTCGCCAAGGTCACGCAGGGGCTGACCGGCTCGCGCGAGGTCTTCGCCCCGTCCCGGCGCTCGCCGCTCGCCAGCGTCAACTTCATCGCCAGCCACGACGGCTACACGCTCGCCGACACGGTGGCGTACGAGCACAAGCACAACGAGGCCAACGGCGAGGACAACCGCGACGGCCACAACCACAACGTAAGCCGCAATTACGGCGTCGAGGGCGACACCGACGATTCCGCCATCCTCGCCCTGCGCGCCCGCCAGAAGCGCAACATGCTGGCGACCGTGATGCTGGCCCAGGGCGTCCCGATGCTGCTCATGGGCGACGAGCGCTCCCGCAGCCAGGGCGGCAACAACAACGCCTACGCCCAGGACAACCCGACGAGCTGGATGGACTGGAGCGTCGATCCGGACCCCGCCCTCACGGAGTTCGTCGCCAACCTGCTGGCCCTGCGACGGACCCAGCCGGCCCTCCGGCGGCGGCGCTTCTTCACCGGCGCGCTGATCGATCCCGACGAGCCCCTGCGCGATGTGCACTGGCTCTCCCCCGAGGGCATCGAGATGGAGGTCCGCCACTGGTCCGACGACGGACTTCAGGTGTTCGGCATGCAGATCGGCAACGACGGCGATCCGGGCGACCGGCTCCTGATGCTGTTCAATGCCGGGGCGGAGGCCGTCCCGTTCCGCCTCGCCCCGGTGGTCGGCGGCCCGTGGAGACCGGTCTTCGACACCGGCGAGCCGGCCGGCGCCCGCGCGACCGACGCGCCGGCCGTCGCGGCCGGCGGGACCGTGCCGCTGCCGGGCCGCACGGTCCTGGTGCTCACCGCGCCGGGGACGGTGACCGGAAACAGGAGCGGCTGGATGCCGGGGGAATAGGGGCGGTGGCCCCGACGGCCCGTCAGTCGAACAGGCTGGAGACGCTGGATTCCGTCGCCGTGCGCCCGATCGCCTCGCCGAGCAGCGGCGCGATGGTCGCCACCCGGATGTTGCGGGCGAGCTTGACCGCCTGGGTCGGCTGGATCGAGTCGGTGATCACCAGCTCCTTCATCCGCGAGGCGGCGATCCGCGAGACCGCGCCCCCCGACAGCACGCCGTGGGTGATGTAGGCCGAGACGTCCTTGGCGCCGGCATTGAGCAGGGCCTCGGCGGCATTGACCAGGGTGCCACCCGAATCGACGATGTCGTCGACCAGGATGCAGGAGCGGCCCTCGACCTCGCCGATGATGTTCATCACCTCGGACTCGCCCGGGCGCTCGCGGCGCTTGTCGACGATGGCCAGCGGGCAGTCGATCCGCTTGGCGATGGCGCGGGCGCGGACCACGCCGCCCACATCCGGCGAGACCACCATCCGGTCGGCGCTCGGCAGCCGCTCCTTGATGTCGCGCACCATCACGGGGGCGGCGAACAGGTTGTCGGTGGGGATGTCGAAGAAGCCCTGGATCTGCCCGGCATGGAGATCGAGGGTCAGGACGCGGTCGGCGCCGGCTTCCGTGATCAGGTTCGCCACCAGCTTGGCCGAGATCGGCGTGCGGCCGGAGGTGCGCCGGTCCTGCCGGGCGTAGCCGAAATACGGGATCACCGCCGTGATGCGCCGGGCCGAGGACCGGCGCGCCGCGTCGATCATGATCAGCAGTTCCATCAGGTGGTCGTTGGCCGGGAACGAGGTCGACTGGACGATGAACACGTCCTCGCCGCGCACGTTCTCCTGGAGCTCGACGAAGATCTCCATGTCGGCGAAGCGCCGGACCATGCACTTGGCCAGCGGCAATTCGAGATAGGCCGCGATCGCCTCGGCCAGGGGCCGGCTGGCATTCCCGGCGATGATCTTGATCGAGGATTTCATGGGCGGCCGCTCACTCGCGGCCGGACCTTCCGCCGCTCTTGTCTAGACCGGTCTCCCGAGGGGCCGGAACGATCCGATGACGGGCGAGGCTCTTAGCAGCGGGCAGGAAGTGTCACAATGCCTTCACGGCCGTCCCGCAAGCGCCGCGGATCGGCGCCGTGCATGCGGAGGGCTGCGCTCAGGGAGCCGGCGGCTCCAGCAGCCGATGCAGATGCACCACGAAGTAGCGCGTCTGCGCGCTGTCCACGGTGGCCTGGGCCTTGGCCCGCCACGCGGCCTGGGCCGAGGCGTAATCCGGGAAGATGCCGACGATGTCGAGATTCTTGATATCCCGGAACCGGACCCCGTCGAGATCCTGCAATTCGCCGCCGAAGACCAGATGCAGCTTCTGGTCGCTGTCGATTTCCGTCGTCATGGCCGGTCCTCCCGTTCCCGAGCGGCGCTCGCAAATGGCGGGCCTGCGGTCAAGCCTGAACATCCGCAGCCGAGCCCTGAGCCCGCCGCAGGTCTGCGCGATGGCGGGTCCCGGCCGCGGCGCCGCGGCGGATGCGCAACCCCGGATGCGTCATGCTACGAGCGGCCCATGACACGCCGATTGCTCGCACTGCTCGTCCCCGTCGCGCTGGCCGTCAGCCTCAGCGCGGTGCAGGTCCTGGCGCAGCAGGCGCCCCGCGCGCCGGGCCGGTCCGGATCCGACAGGAACGCCCCCGACCGGCGGGGCGGCCCGCCGGTGATCGGCTGCCCGTCGCTCGCCAATTACCGGATGCTGATGCGCGACGGCGCTGCGTCCGCCGCGGCGCATCTGGCCGATCCCAAGGCAGACCATCTCGGCTGCGCGGCGCTGGCGCGCGCGGAACTCACCGGCATCGTCGACAAGGTGACGCTGGGCGGCCAGAGCTACGATTGTGCCGCCGTGCGCGGCACCACGGCCTGCCACTGGATCGAGCCCGGGACGATCTCGGAGAGCCCCGCGCGGGCCAAGCGCTGACGGATCTGACGGACAGGCCCGCGACGTGCCCCTTCGCTCGTGCCTTGGCCCGACGTCAGCGCAGGTGGCCGCTGGCGCGCAGGTCCCGCTCGACGGCCTCGTGGACGGCCTGAAGCGGATTGTCGTTGATGGCGGCGGGCGGATGCAGCGGCGTCATCGCGGCGGGCCGCGTGTCGAAGCCCGGCAGGATCGCGGATTGCGGCTCCGGGCGGCGCGCCGGCAAACGGGCCGGCACGCGCGCCGCCAGGATCCGCAGCGCCTCGCGGGCGCCGGGCGGGAGGAACGTGACCAGTCTGTCCAGCATGGCGGCCTCAGCGCGCACGGCCGGCCGAGGCCGGCGGGGACGGGACGGTGGCGGCGTAACGGTTCTTCACGGGGCACCAGCGCGGGATCGATCGCGGAAAACGAACCGGCACCCCCACGGTTCCGATAAGCTAGTATTGCGAACTTTATCGCGCCTGTCGCCCGGATATCGGCGAACACTGATTTATCGGTTGAGAAAATCGGAAGACTGGCGGAAGCGGATGGGAATCGAACCCACCGTACGCTGTTGGCGTACCACTGGTTTTGAAGACCAGGAGGGCCACCAGACCCCGTTCGCCTCCACGGCCGGGGTTACGAGCGGCCACCGGACGGGTCAAGGTCCACGGCGTCCGCAGGCGGCCGTGGCGGCATGCCAGCGCGCAAAGGTCGCGGGCCGGAGCGGACGGGGGCGGGGCGTCAGGGCCCCCGCTCTTCCGGAGCCAGGGTCAGGCCGACCGCAATTCCGGTGCGCGCCGCGGTGAGCGCCGCCTCGATGCAGGCCGTCACGCGCACGGCCTCCAGCGCCCCGGTCTGGTCGACCGGAGCCCGGGCGATCGCCTCGGCAATCGCGCGGTAGAACCCGCGCTGGTCCCCGGCCAGCGCCGGCGCGCGCGCCACCCGCCCGGTCGCGTCGTGGATCTCCGGCCCGTCCGGATCCTCGCCCCATCCGGCGGCGCCGGGCTTCAGGCCGGCCAGCAATTGCTGCTCCTGGATGTCGGAACGGTGCTTGACCAGGCTGCCGGCCTCGCCGTGCACCAGGAAGCGGGGCGATCCGCCGGCGACCAGCATGCTGGCATGCAGCACAACGCGCAGGCCCGGATAGTCCAGCACCGCGTGGGCCCAATCGTCGGTCTGCGCGCCGGGGCGGAGCCGCGCGAGATGCGCGCTCACCCGCTCGGGCAGACCGAAGAGCTGGAGCGCCTGGTCCACGAGATGCGGACCGAGATCGTACCAGATCCCGCTGCCGGGGCCCGGCCCCTCCCGCCACCGGGCGCGGACCTCCGGACGGAACCGGTCGAAGTGGGATTCGAAGTGCCGGACCCGGCCGACGCGGCCCTCCGCGATCGCCTGACGGATGGTGAGATAGTCGCTGTCCCAGCGCCGATTGTGGAAGACGCGCAGCAGCCGGCCTCCGCGCCGCGCCGCATCGGCCAGACTGCGCGCCTCGGCAAGGTCCAGGGTGAAGGGCTTGTCGACGACGACATGCTTCCCCGCCGCCAGGGCGGCCTGCGCCAGGGGCGCGTGGGTGTCGTTCGGGGTGGCGATCACGACGAGGTCGACGGCCTCCGACGTCGCCACCGCGACCGGATCGGCGGCCACCGCCACGTCGGGCAGGTCGGCCAGGACCCGGGCGGGCGCGCCCGAGCCGACCAGCCGGAGGTCGAGGTCCGCCACCGAGCCGATGAGGGGGGCATGGAAGGTCCGGCCGGAATAACCGTAGCCGATCAGGCCGACCCGGATCCGTCGATCTGCTCGCATCGCCGCGCCTCCCGGCTTTCCCGGGCGAGGCCGAGACCCGCCGCCACGCAGGCCCCGGGATCCCGGGGCCGCCGGCCTCACCGCGCCATCCTACACCCCGCAGGCGGCCCGTGGCTGGACCGCCCGCGCGGATCTCCCCCGGAGGGCGTGAGCCGCGCTCCGGGGCCCGGATTCGCGGTCGGGACGCTGTTCGAGGCAGCCGCCTGCGGCGGATCGCGCCGCCGAACCGCCGCCTCGACGCCCGGATTCGTATTAATTCCGCCACACTGTTGTGGCTCTGCACCAGTCATGCCGTTCCTGAGACGCTCACGGACAGAGGAAGGCTCCACGCCGGCGCCCGAGAGGGCAGGCGACGGGGCTGGCCGAGACCTTGGCCAAGACCTGGCCCAAGCCGCTGGCCAAGACCTGGCCCAAGCCGCTGGCCAAGATCTGGCCCAAGCCGCTGGCGAAGACCTGGCCCAAGCCGCTGGCCAAGATCTGGCCCAAGCCGCTGGCGAAGACCTGGCCCAAGCCGCTGGCCAAGATGCTGACCGGCCGGCCGCGGACCAGCAGGGTTCGGGCATGCACGCGGGTTCGGACGCATCCCCGCCGCCCGGCACGCCCCTGGCAGAATCCCTGCGGCCGGGCCCGCGCGGTCCGGGCTGGATCGGTGCGGCCATGGTGGTCACCGCCCTGGTCTCGGCGCTGGCGACCTTCCTGATCCTGGCCGGGGTGATCCGGGTGACGCCGACGCCGGCCTACGGCGTGACGCTGCTCGCCATCAACGCCGCCCTGGTGCTCGGGCTGGCCGTCATCATCGCCTGGGAGGCGCGGGTCTTCCTGCACGCCCGCAAGGCCAACGCGGCGGTGGCGCGCCTGCACACCCGCATCGTCGGCCTGTTCTCGCTGATCGCGATCCTGCCGACGATCCTGCTCGCCGTGGTGGCGTCCGTGACGATCGACCGGGGCCTGTCGCTCGGCTTCACCGACCGGGTCCGCGACGTGGTGCTGAAATCCGTGGAGGTGGCCGACGCCTACCAGGAGAACCAGTGCCAGAGCCTCGCCCGCGAGATCCGCATCCTCGCCGACGACCTCACCCGGGCCCGGCCCAATTTCGACGTGAACCGGGACTGGTTCCAGACCTTCCTGACCACCCGGGCGACCAATCTCGGCCTGCCGGTGGCGCAGATCATGCGCGGCCCTACCGAGGTGGTGGCCCGGGCCAAGATCGACGTCCTGAAGACGAACCGGCTGCCCTCGGCGGCGGCCTTCGAGGACGCGGCCAATTCCGCCGACCCGATCTGTCTCCTGCCGACCGAGGGCCGCGTCTTCGCCGCGCTGCTGCGCATGCCGGCCTACGACGACGCCGTGCTGATGGTGCAGCGGGAGGTGAGCCAGCTCGCCATCGAGTTCCCGGGCGTGTCCCGGGCGGCGGCGGCCGAGTACCTCACCTACGATTCGCTGCGGCGCTCGATTCAGATCACCTTCGCGTCGGTGTTCCTGCTGATCGCGCTGATCGCGCTGCTCTCGGCCGTGTGGTTCGGGATGAACTTCGCCAACCGGTTCGTGGCGCCGATCCGCCGGCTGATCAACGCCGCCGACCAGGTGGCGTCGGGGAATTTCTACGCCCAGGTGCCGACCAAGAAGACCAGCGGCGACCTCGCCCATCTCGGCGAGAGCTTCAACAAGATGACCCAGGAGCTGCGTCGCCAGCATGCCGGCCTGATCGCCGCGAGCGACCTGATCGACACCCGCCGCCGGTTCACGGAAGCCGTGCTCTCGGGGGTCTCGCCCGGGGTGATCGGCCTCGACGCGGCGGGCTTCGTCACCATCGCCAACCCGGCCGCGGAACGCATGCTCGACCTGGAGAGCGACGCCCTGGTCGGCCAGTCCCTCGCCCAGGCGGTGCCGGAACTCGCGCCCGTGCTGGCCGAGAGCGAGGCGCGCCCGCGCAGCCTGCAGCAGCAGCAGATCCAGCTCACCCGGTCGCGCGGCGAGCGGACCATCACGGTTCGGGTCACGAGCGAGCAGGCGCAAGGCGCGTCCCGCGGCTCGGTGGTGACGCTCGACGACATCACCGACCTCGTCCAGGCGCAGCGCAGCTCCGCCTGGGGCGACGTGGCGCGCCGCATCGCCCACGAGATCAAGAACCCGCTCACCCCCATCCAGCTCTCGGCCGAGCGGATCCGGCGCAAGTACGGGAAGGTCATCACCACCGACAAGGAGGTGTTCGACCAGTGCACCGCCACGATCGTGCGTCAGGTGGACGAGATCAAGCGCATGGTCGACGAGTTCTCGGCCTTCGCGCGGATGCCCAAGCCCGCCATCGCACCGAACGACCTCACCGAGATCGCCAAGCAGAACCTGTTCATGATGCGCGTGGCGCACCCGGACATCGACTTCGCGTTCTCGGCCCAGGGCGGAGCGGGCAATGCGGAAAAGATCGTGGCGGCCTTCGACATCCGGCTGCTCAGCCAGGTGATCACCAACATCCTCAAGAACGCCGTCGAGGCCGTGGCCGAGGTGCCCGAGGCCGAACTCGGCAAGGGCAAGATCGCCTTGAGCCTCGCCGTCGAGGACGGGTTCGCGGTGATCGCCGTCACCGACAATGGCAAGGGATTCCCCGCCGAGGGGCGCCAGCGCCTGCTCGAGCCCTACATGACCACCCGCGAGGGTGGGACCGGGTTGGGGCTTGCCATCGTCAGCAAGGTGCTGGAGGAGCACGGCGGCGGGATCGAGCTGAACGACAATCCCGCCGGCCGCGGCGGCCAGGTGCGGATGCGGGTCCCGCGGGAGCACGGGCCCGAGCCGGCGGCGGTCGCCCCCGAGACCCGTCCCGTCACGACAGAGGAGAAGGGCGCCGCACCGACGGCCCCCCGGATCGCGGAGATGCACGCATGAGCGCCGATATCCTGATCGTCGACGACGAGGCCGACATCCGCGACCTCGTCGCCGGGATCCTGGACGACGAGGGCCACCGCTGCCGCACGGCCGGCGGCTCGGACGAGGCGCTCGCCGCCATCGAGGCGCGCCGGCCGCACCTCGTCTTCCTCGACATCTGGCTGCAGGGCTCCCGGCTCGACGGCCTGCAGGTGCTCGACCTGATCAAGGCGGCGAACCCCGACCTGCCGGTGGTGATGATCTCGGGCCACGGCAACATCGAGACCGCGGTCTCGGCCATCAAGGCGGGCGCCTACGACTTCATCGAGAAGCCGTTCAAGGCCGACCGGCTGATCCTGGTGGCCGAGCGGGCGCTGGAGGCCTCCCGGCTCCGGCGCGAGGTCCGCGACCTGACGGCGCGCTCCGGCGCCACCAACCGGATCGTCGGCGGCTCTCTCGCCATCAACCAGCTGCGCCAGACCCTCGACCGGGTGGCGCCGACCAACGCACGGGTGATGATCACCGGGGCGCTCGGCTCCGGCAAGGAGCTCGCGGCGCGCAGCCTGCACAAGGCCTCGGCCCGCTCGAACGGCCCGTTCGTGCTGCTCAACGCGGCCGCGATCCTGCCCGAGACCATGGAGGCGGAGCTGTTCGGCGTCGAGGGCGAGACCGGCCGGCGGGTCGGCGCCCTGGAGGAGGCCCATGGCGGCACCCTCTACCTCGACGAGGTCGCCGACATGCCGCGCGAGACCCAGAACCGGATCCTGCGCGTCCTCGTCGACCAGAATTTTCAACGGGTCGGCGGCACCACCCGGGTGCATGTCGATGTGCGCATCATCTCGTCCTCATCCCGGGACCTCCAGGAGGAGATATCCGCCGGCCGCTTCCGCGAGGACCTGTTCCACCGCCTGTCGGTGGTGCCGATCCGGGTGCCGGCCCTGTCGGAGCGCCGCGAGGACGTGCCCGAGCTGATCCAGTTCTTCATGGACAACATCTCGTCCCAGACCGGCCTGCCCAAGCGCCGGATCGCCGAGGACGCGATGGCGGTGCTGCAGTCGCACAACTGGCCGGGGAACGTGCGCCAGCTCAAGAACAACGTCGAGCGGCTGATGATCCTGACCCAGGCCGACCCGGAGCAGGAGGTCACCTCGGAGATGCTACCCTCCGAGATCGGCGCCCTGGTGCCGACCACCCCGGGCGGCGCGGGCGGCGAGAAGCTGATGAGCCTCGCGCTCCGGGAGGCCCGCGAGATCTTCGAGCGCGAGTACCTCGTGGCGCAGATCGCGCGGTTCTCGGGCAACATCTCCCGCACCGCCGAGTTCATCGGCATGGAGCGCTCGGCCCTGCACCGCAAGTTGAAGTCCCTCGGCATCGGCCCGTGAGGGCGCGGCGCCGGGGCGCGCGTTGAGGGCGGGGCCGATCCGTCACGGATCGGCTGGAACGGGGGTTGCTTGCGCCCACGCTTTCACGTCGTCATGGTGTTTGTATACACGGCCCTGGACCGGATGATCGGACGATCCGGCCCGCGGCATACCCATCCCGGGCCGAGCGAGCCGGGACAACAAGAAGGCTAAGAAGATGGCGGGCGAACGCGCACAGAACCTTCAGGACACGTTTCTCAACCATGTCCGCAAGAACAAGATTCCGCTGACCATCTTCCTCGTCAACGGCGTCAAGCTCCAGGGCGTGGTGACGTGGTTCGACAATTTCTGCGTGCTGCTGCGCCGGGACGGGCACTCGCAGCTGGTCTACAAGCACGCGATCTCCACGATCATGCCGGGCCATCCCGTGCAGCTGTTCGAGCCGGACGAGACCGCCGAGAAGGCGTGAGGGTCGGCCGCCGCGGCGCGGAACGGATCCGACGATCGGGATCGGGCTTGGGAGCGCGGGCTCCTCTCCCGAGCGGGTGCGGGGGTCTGTCGCGCCTTGCGGAAGCCGTTGCGTGACCAGCGCAGCCGCGGCGGGGGCGTGACGTGCGCCGTCCCGCCGACGGATATCCGCGGCCGTCCCGTCCCGGCATCTTGTCCCGGCATCTTGGCCCGGCCCGCCCGCATCCCCATTCTGACGATTCCGACCTCTCGAACGAAACCGCCGGCCTGCCGGCGGCGTCCAAAGGCTGCATGACCGAAACGCTGACGTCCGGCGAAGCGCGCCTCCAGGCGCAGGCCGCCCCCGAGGGCGAGATCGCCGCGGCGACCCATACCCTGGTGATCGGTCCCTACCTCGCGCGCGGCGCGTCGGGGGCCGGGCACGGGCCGGCCGCGCCCACCCGCTCCGTCGAGGCGCGCCTCGACGAGGCGACCGGGCTCGCCGCCGCGATCGAACTCGACGTGCTGGAGAGCCTCGCCATCAGCCTGCCGCGGATCCGGCCCTCGACCTTTCTCGGCAAGGGCCGGGTCGAGGAGATCGCCGGCCTGATCCGCGCCCGGGAGATCGGCCTCGTGGTGATGGATTGCGCCCTCTCGCCCGTGCAGCAGCGCAACCTCGAGAAGGCCTGGGGCGCCAAGGTCATCGACCGCACCGGCCTGATCCTGGAGATCTTCGGGCGGCGCGCGTCGACCCGCGAGGGCACCCTCCAGGTCGAGCACGCCCACCTCGCCTACCAGAAGTCCCGGCTCGTGCGCTCGTGGACCCACCTGGAGCGCCAGCGCGGCGGCTTCGGCTTCCTGGGCGGCCCCGGTGAGACCCAGATCGAGGCCGACCGGCGCATGATCCAGGAGCGCATGACCCGGATCGAGCGCGACCTCGACGCGGTGGTGCGCACCCGGGGCCTGCACCGGCAGAGCCGGGCGCGGGTGCCGTACCCGATCGTCGCGCTCGTCGGCTACACGAATGCCGGCAAGTCGAGCCTGTTCAACGCCCTGACCCAGGCCGAGGTCACCGCCAAGGACATGCTGTTCGCCACCCTCGACCCCACCGCCCGGGCGACCAAGCTGCCCCACGGCGAGACCGTGATCCTGTCCGACACGGTGGGCTTCATCTCCGACCTGCCGACGCCGCTGATCGCGGCCTTCCGGGCGACCCTCGAGGACGCCATCGAGGCCGACGTGCTGCTGCACGTGCGCGACGTCTCCCACGTCGATTCGGAGGCCCAGGCCGAGGATGTCGGCGAGGTCCTGCGCGAACTCGGCATCGAGACCAGTGCAGACCGGATCATCGAGGTCTGGAACAAGGCCGACCTCCTCGACGACGACGAGCGCACGCGGCTCCTGAACCTCAGCGGCCAGGCCAAGGCGCGCAACGACCGCGACAGCGCCGCGCCGGTCCTGGTCTCGGCGCTGACCGGGGAGGGGCTCGCGGCCCTGTCGGCCCGGATCGAGGCCCGGATCGGCCGCAACCGCGCGAGCTTCGCGGTGGCGCTGCCGCCGGAGGACGGGGCGGCGCTGAACTGGCTCTACGAGAACGCCGAGATCCTCGACCGCCGGTCCGAGGCCGACGGCACCCTGCACCTCGCGGTCCGGATCGCCCCCGAGAAGGAACCGCGCTTCCTCAACCGCTTCGCGGCGGCCCGGCGCCTCGGCCGGGGCGGCTGATGGCCTCGGGCGGTTTCGGCAATCCGCCGCTTCCCGGCCTGCAGGCCGCGCGGGCGCCCGCCGAGGGCAGGGTGGATCCGGGATCGGACGACGAAGCGGTTCTGAGGGCCATGCAGGCCGGCGGCGGCCTGCGCCTGCTCGGACTGCGGGTGGTGATCGTCCTGGTGCTGCTGATGGCAGCCCAGGCCTATGACGGCTCGCTGCACGCCCTGAGCCACTGGCTCATCCTCGGCCTCTACGGCCTCGGCACGGTCTGGTTCGGGCTCCGGGAGCGCGGCGGCGGCCCCGCCGCCAACCTCTACAGCTGGGCCGGCACCGGGCTCAATGCCGGCCTCGCCGTCTACGTGATCATCGAGCACATGCTGGCCGGGGGCGGGGCAGGCCTCGGCGCCGATGCGGTGAGCCGCCTGCCCGCCTTCCTGCTCCTGCTCCAGACCGGCCTGAGCATGCGGGTGGCGCAGACGCTGCTGTTCTGCGGCGTGGTCACCCTCTGCTGGAGCGCGGCCTTCCTGGTCGGCCTGCTGCATCCGGACCTGTTCCCGAACGCCGACACCTTCCCGACCGCGCAGCTCACGGGGCTTGCCACCTTCATGGCGGCGGGCCTCCTGGTGGTCGACGGCATGATCCGCCTGCGCGCGGCGGTGGCGCGGGCCCTGCGCATGGAGCACGAGCGGACCCAGCTCGCCCGCTTCGTGCCCGACACGGTGGCCCTCGACCTCGCCGCCGAGGACGGCGATTCCGGCCTCGGCGTCCACCGGCGCCATGCCTGCCTGATGATCCTCGACATCCGCGGCTTCTCCCGCCTGAGCCGCGAGCACCCGCCGGAGACCATGGTGACGGCCCTGCTGGCCGTCCGGGCGGCCGCCCAGGCGGCGGTGGCGGAGCAGGGCGGCCTCGTCGACAAGTATATCGGCGATGCCGTGCTGGTGCAGTTCGTCGTCGGCCACCCCGATGTCCAGGCGCGCGCGGCCTTGGCCTGCGCCCTGTCGATCCGCGACCGGCTCGTGACCCTCAACGCGGCCCGCGCCCGGGAGGGGCTCTTCCCCCTGCGGCTCGTGATCGCCCTGCATGCGGGCGATCTCCTGGTCGGCGTCTTCGACGACGGGGTCCGGGCCGAGTACACGGTGCTGGGTCCGGCGATGAACGCCCTGGCGCGGATCGAGACCCAGGCCAAGGCGGCCGAGATCGAGGTCGCCGCCTCGGGGGATTTCCTGGATCTGCTCGGCGGGAGTCTTCCGGCCGGAATCCGCGCCGTGCCGGTACCGGAGGCCGCCCTGCCGGAGCCCCTCAGCCTGTTCTCCATCGCGGTGGCGCCGGGCGCGTGAGGCCCGCCGCAGGATGCCGCAGCGTGGTCGCCGGCCGGTTCGGAACCGGGCCGGGGCGATCCGTTCGGTCGGCGCGGCGCAGGGCCGCGGACGGACATCTCCCCATGAACAGGATCATGCTCGGCGTGACGCTCGGCCTCGTCTTCGCGACCGCCGGCCCGGCCTGGCCGCCCCGGACGACGGCCTCGACCGGAACGCGGCCGGGCAGGGCAACGACCGCTCCGGCGGCATGCACCGCAACGCCCGGACGGAGTCGTGCGCGACGATGCGCCGGGCCCACCGCAGGCCCCGTCATCATCGCCCTCACCGCTGAACCGTCCGGACCCGACGGTTTCCGGCCGCACGGAGCGGAGCGGATATCCGGCAACTTCCGGTTCGGCCGGTTTTCGGCGATCAGGGGTGCCTGACGGAGCGGGCGCAGCGTGTTCTGCGACGTCCGCCGGATCGAGAGCCCACGGTGCGTGGGCGCGGTGCCACGAGGACGCGATGCTGGGATCGGGATTGTGGGGGCGGCTCGCCCTGGGTGCATGCGCGGCCCTGGCCGCCGCCGGGCCGGCGCGGGCGCAGGAGAGGGGGCAGGAGAGAGTGCAGGAGGGGCGGGCGGTCCCGCCCCTCGTCTTCACCGGCATCCCCGACCAGGACGAGAGCCGCCTGGTCGAGCGCTTCGGCAAGGTCGCCGCCTATCTGGAGTCCAGGCTGGGCGTGCCGGTGCGCTACATCCCGGTGAAGAGCTACCCGGCGGCGGTCACCGCCTTCACCAACGGGCAGGTGCAGCTCGCGTGGTTCGGCGGCTTCACCGGCGTCCAGGCGCGCAAGGCCGTCCCGGGCTCCCAGGCGATCGCGCAGGGCGCCGAGGACGCGGCGTTCAAGACCTATGTCATCGCCAACGCCGCCACCGGGCTGAAGCGCGGGACGGACTTCCCCAAGGACATCCGGGGCAAGACCTTCACGTTCGGCGCCCGCGCCTCGACCTCCGGGCGGCTGATGCCGGAATACTTCATCCGGCAGGCCTTCCCGGGAAAGGCTCCCGAGCAGGTCTTCGCCCGGGTCGGCTTCTCGGGCGATCACACCCGCACGATCCAGCTGGTCCAGTCCGGCGCCTTCGCGGTCGGCGCCGTCGATTACTCGGTCTGGGATCTCGACACCAAGGCCGGCAAGGTCGACCCGGAGGCCGTCTCGGTGATCTGGGAGAGCCCGACCTTCCCCGATTACCAATGGACCGTGCGGGGCGACGTGGAGCAGACCTACGGCGCCGGCTTCATGGAGAGGCTGCGCTCGGCCCTGACCGGCATCACCGACCCGGCGATCCTGGAGCCGTTCGGGCGCTCGCAGTTCATCCCCGTGACCAACGCCGCCTACGAGCCCCTCGTCGCAGTCGGGCGCTCCACCGGCCTGCTGGATTGAGGCCGGTGTCGGGCGGCGCGGAAGACGGGGCGGCCATCGTCCTCGAGAACGCCTCCGCGTCCTATGGCGGGCGCCCGGTGCTCTCCGGCATCGACCTGACCGTGCGGGCGGGTGAGCGCATCGCGCTCATGGGCCGCTCGGGGGCCGGCAAGTCGACCCTGATCGGCCTGATCCACGGGCAGGCGCCCGAGCGGGTGGCTCTGGTGCCCCAGGCCGCCGCCCTGGTGGGGCCGCTCTCGGTGTTCCACAACGTCTATATGGGCCGCCTCGACCGGCGCTCGACCCTGCACAACCTGCGCACTCTGGTCCGGCCGGCGCGGGACGACGTCGCCGCGGTGGAGGAGATCCTCGACCGGGTCGGGCTGGCGGACACGCTCTGGGCGCGGGCCGGGGAACTGTCCGGCGGCCAGCAGCAGCGCGTCTCGGTGGCCCGCGCCCTCTATAACGGCCGGCCGGTCCTGGTGGGCGACGAGCCGGTCTCGGCGCTCGACCGCCAGCAGGGCGCGCGGATCCTGACCGAGCTGGCGGCGAGCCACGAGACCCTGATCCTGGCGCTCCACGACGTCGCCCTGGCGCTCGCCCAGACCGACCGGATCGTGGTGCTGGAGGCCGGCCGGATCGTCCTCGACGCGCCGTCGGCCGGCCTCGATCCGGCGCGCCTGCGCCCCTTCTACGAGGCCGCCTGATGCGCGCCGCGTTCCTGCCGCGGCCCGGCTACGCGGCGGTGAGCCGCTGGTTCCTGGCAGCGGCGCTCGCCGGCCTGCTGGTGGCCGACCTGCAGGTCACCACGCTCCAGCCCTGGTCCGACCTCGCGCGGCTGCTCGGCGGCCTGATCCGGCCCGATTTCCTCGCCGTGGAAGGGTGGAGCGTCGTCACCACGGTGGCCTTCGCGATGCTCGGCGTCGGGCTCGGCGCCGGGACGGGCCTGCTGCTCGCGATCCCCTTCGCCCGCTCCCGCGCGGTCCGGCTCGCCTGCGCGGTCCTCCGCGCCGTCCACGAGCTGTTCTGGGCGCTGCTGCTGATGCAGGTCTTCGGGCTCTCGGCGACCACCGGCGTGCTCGCCATCGCGCTGCCCTATGCGGGGATCTGCGCCAAGGTCTATGCCGAGCTGATCGAGGAGGCCGACCTCGCGGCCGTCCGGACCCTGCCCGCCGGCACCGGCGCGGTCTCGGCCTTCCTGTATGCCCGCCTGCCCGAGGTCGCCGGGCGGATGCGCGACTACACCCTCTATCGCCTGGAATGCGGCCTGCGCTCCAGCCTCGTGCTCGGCTTCATCGGCCTGCCGACCATGGGCTTCGCCTTCGAATCCGCCTTTCGGCAGGGCCGCTACGCCGAGGCCGGGGCGCTGCTCCTGATCTTCTACGCGCTGATCGGCAGCCGCCGGCTCTGGGTGCGCACCCGGACCGTGCCTGTCCTGCTCGTCGGCGCCGCGCTGGCCCTGCCGCCGACCATCGGCAGCGCGGCCATCGGCCCGAGCCTCGCCCGCTTCCTCGGCCACGACATCGTGCCGGCGCCGCTCCGGGGCGCCGCTCTCGCCGAACCCGAGACCTGGGCGCGGCTCTGGTCCTGGCTGCGCCCGATCCTGACCGAGCAGGTCCTGCCCGGCACCGCCCAGACCCTGGTCCTGGCGCAGATCGCGCTGGCGGCCACGGCGCTGGGGGCCCTCGTCCTGTTCCCGTTGACCGCGCGGCGCTTCGCCGGCCCGGTCGGGCGGCCCCTGGGCCGGGTGCTCCTCGTGGTGGTGCGCTCCACGCCGGAATACATGCTGGCCTATCTCGGCCTGCAGCTGCTCGGCCCCTCGATGCTGCCGGCGATCCTCGCGCTGGCGCTGCACAATGCCGGCATCGTCGCCTACCTGATGGGCCGGCACGCCGACGCGATCCCCTATCGGGCCGACGCGCCAAGGGGCCTCGACCTCTACGCCTACGAGACCGTGCCCCGCCTCTACGGGCAGTTCCTCGCCTACCTGCTCTACCGCTGGGAGCTGATCCTGCGGGAGAGCGCGATCTTCGGCATCCTGGGGGTCACGACGTTGGGCTTCTATGTCGACGCGGCGATCTCGGAGCTGCGCCTCGACGTGGCCGCTCTGCTGATCGCCGCCACCGCCCTGGTGACGGTGGCGGTCGACGCCTTCTCCCGGGCGCTGCGCCGGTCCCTGCGGATCGATGCCCTGCCGACCCGGCTCTCCGGGCCCCAGCCGATCACCGGGGCGGAGGCCGCGGACGGCTGACCGGACGCCGCCGTCCATGCGAGCGGAAGCGGGTCACCACGCTGCGGGCGGCCGCTCACGGGACCGCCCCGGCCGCCTCACCACTTGTAGCTGACCTTCGCCAGCACCCGCCGGGCGTCGCCGTAGAAGCAGGAATTCTCCGCCTGGCAGGACGAGACGAAGCGCCGGTCGGCGAGGTTCGTGGCGTTCACCTGGAAGCGCCAGTTCTCGTAATCGTAATGCACCTGCGCGTCGAACAGCACGTAATCCGGCAGGCGCAGGGTGTTGCCGACATCCGCGAAGGAGCGCCCGATATAGCGCACGCCGCCGCCGAAGCCGAAGCCGCGCCAGTCGCCGGTCGGGATCGTGTAGTCGAAGAACAGGTTGGCGAAGTTCTCCGGGGTGTTGACCGGCACGCGCCCGAGCTGGCCGGGGTTGCCCCGCACGGTGTTGATCCCGAACACCGTGTAGGAGGCCACCACGTTGAGCCCGTCGAACAGGTTGGCCACGAGCTGCGACTCGAAGCCGGTGGAGCGCACCGCACCGATCTGGGTCTGGAACAGCGTGTTCAGCGGGTTCGGGGTCTGCACGTTGTTGCGGTGGATGTCGAAGCCGGCGAACGTCAGGAAATAGCCCTGGCCCGGCGGCTCGAACTTGACGCCGCCCTCGATCTGGTCGCCCGTCTCCGGCTTGAAGGTCTGGCCGTTGATGTCGGTGCCGATCAGCGGCTGGAACGAGGTCGAGTACATCACGTACGGCGCGAGGCCGAAGTCGAAATTGTAGATCGCCGCCGCCCGGTAGGTGAAGGCGCTGTCGTTGCGGCCGTTGCTGTTGGCGGGCGTCAGGCGGTCGTAGACCCGATTGTCGACGAAGTCCTGACGGCCGCCGAGGATCAGGCTCAGCTCCGGCGTGAGCTTGATCTGGTCCTGGAAGTAGAGGCCGACCTGCTGGAACGAATCCGCCTGGATCAGGTAGGGCGAGGCCGAGACCGTCTGCGGGCCGTAGATCGGCGCGAGGATGTTGAGGTTCGGGCCCGGGAAGCCCGAAGCCTGGTTGTCGTGGATCTGGAAGTTCCGGTATTCCACGCCCATCAGGAAGTCGTGCCTGAAGAAGCCGTCGGAGAAGAGGGCCTCGGCCTGGGTGTCGACGTCGAGCTGGGCGACCTTGGCGTGGTCCCGGAACAGGTAGCGGGCGAGCTGCGTCTGCTGCGGATCGGCGTAGCCGAGCTGGCCGATATAGGAGTTCTGGTAGCTCTCCGCGAAGGCGTAGCGGGCGTTCTGGCGGACCGTCCAGGTCTCGTCGAAGGCGTGCTCGAACTCGTAGCCGATGAAGGCCTGGTCGCGCCGGAAGGTGTTGAAGCCGGCATCGCCGACATTGAGCGAGCGCGGGATGCGCAGGCCCAGCACCGTCGGCTTCACCGTGCCGTAATAGGGCAGGAAGTTCGAGGTCACCGCCGTGTTGTCGTGCTGGAAGCTCGACAGGATCGTGAACCGGGTCGCCCCGTCCGGCTTATAGGTGAAGGCCGGCGCGATGTAGTAGCTGTCGTCCGGCGCGCCCTGGACCTGCGTGCCGCCGTTGCGGGCATAGCCGGTGAGGCGGGTGAACCAGTGGCCCTCCCGGTCGGCCGGGCCGCCGACGTCGAAGGCGGCGTAGCGCTGGTCGAAGGAGCCGCCGCCGACCTCGATCAGCCCGAACGGGCTCTCGGTCGGGCGCTTGGTGACCTGGTTGATCAGGCCGCCGGGATTGCCGGCGCCGAACAGCACCGCGGCGGGGCCGCGCAGCACCTCGACGCGCTCCAGCCCGAAGGTGTTGATCCGGTAATACGCGAAGCCGTAGTTCAGGAGCTGCAGGCCGTCCCGGTAGAGGCCGTAATCGCTCGCCACGAAGCCGCGCAGCTGGAAATAGTCGAGGCGCGAATCCGCCCCGAAGGTGCCCGCATAGGTGCCGGCGACGTATTGCGTCGCCTGCTGCAGGGTCTGAGCGTTCTGCGTGTCGATCTGCTGGCGGCCCACGACCGTGATCGATTGCGGCGTCTCGATCAGCGGCGTGTTGGTCTTGGTCGCGGTGGCCGAGCGCCGGGCGACGTAACCGTCGATCGGGCCGGTCGGGCTCTCCACGGCGCGCGCGGGCGCACCGGCGCGGACCGCGGAGGCCGGACCGCCGCCGCCCTGGCCGGTGACGCTCAGCTCCTCGAGCTGCACGGTGCCGCCGGCCGCCGGGTTGGCGGTGCCGCGGCGCGGCGGCGTCGCGTCCTGAGCGAAGCTCGGCGCGGCCTGCGCCAGCACGGCGAGCGAGGCGCCGGCGAGCAGGGCCCGCAGGGTGACGCTGGGGAAGGGGTGGGCGGCTCTCATGGTCTCTTGCCGGATGCGACGCTGCGGGCAGCCGGCCGCGCCCGCCGGATTCGCCCCCGACGCCTCAGCCGCGCTGTTTAGAATTGTGATAAACTACTGTAATACTTGCCTTTTCTATATCCGGACTACGGACAGCCGGGCTCGGCCGCAAGCGGCCTTCACGCGGAAGGCGACGGCTGTTGCTGTTGCGACACGTATCGGTGGAGCGGCGGTCGCGGCCCGGCGGGGCTACTTCACGCGGCCCGCGAGCCAGCCGGCCAGGACGTCCGCCACGGCGTCGCTGTTGGCCTCCAGCATCATCATGTGGCCGTTGCCGCGGAGGCCCTGGTCGGCCAGCCGGACCACGTCCGGCCTGGCGCCGGCCTGGGTCAGGAAGGCGACGGTGCAGTCGTCGTAGGTGGCGTGGAAGGAGGCTTCCGCGGTCACCACCACGGTCGGCACCCTGGCGAGGTTCGGCAGGGCCCGGACGGGCTCGCCCTGCAGCCAGCAGCGGATCCGCCCGTCCGGCGCCTTGTCCGGCTTGGACTCGGATCCCTTGGCCTGCTGCGCCACACTCAGGTCCTCGGGCGCCTTGACCGGCGGCTCGAAGGTCAGCGGCATGCGGGTCAGCCCGTAGGCGCGGGCGCGCCCGTCGCCGGTCTTCTCCCAGAACTCCTTGCCGCCGCGGAACTGCACGTCGAAGAAGGGCGGCCCGTTCGGTTCGACGGCGACATGCGCCTTCACGAGGTCCGGCCGCGCATCCGAGGCCGCCCAGCCGAACAGGGCTCCCTGGCCGTGGGTCAGCAGGATAGCCGGCCCGATCCTGTCCAGCAGCGCCACCAGGGCGGGATCGACCAGCTCCTCGGTCTGCTGGCTGTTGGCGAGGAACGGGACCTGGCTGGCGAAGAACTGGTCGAAGGCGGCGTTGCCCTGCACGCCGGCCCCGCCCGGCCAGCGGGTGTGGAGCTTGGCCTGCGGATAGAGGTCGTAGACCTCCGGGGCCGTGTGGGTGCGCTCCAGGCTGCGGGTGCCGAGCCGGTCGTAGGGCCCGTAGACCTCCGGATTGGTGCCCGAGCGCCCGCGCCCGACCTGGTCGACCACGTAGACCTGATAGCCCTTCTCGACGAAGCGCTGCACCCAGCCCGGCCGGCCGTCCGCGGTGGCGAGGTAGTTCACGCCGGTCTGGGCGAGGCCGTGGACCATCACCACCGGGTAGGGCTGCGTGATCCGGGCCGGACTGCGCGACTGCACGAACATCTGGCCGACCATGACGGTCTTGTCGCCGAGCTTCTCGTAGCGGCCGCCGATGTAGGAGTAGCCGGCGCGGGTCACCGGCTCGGACGGGACCGGCGCCTCGGGCTGCGGCCGGGGCGGCCCCGGCGGGGCGGCGGAGGAGGGCGCGACCTGCGCCGGCAGCTGGGCCGGGACCGCCCCCTGGGCCCGGGCGGGCCCAGACGCCAGTCCCGCGGCCAGGCCGAGCCCCTGAACGGCGAGCAGCGCCGCGAGGGCGCCGTTCGCGATGCCGTTGCCGGCCATGCCGTCTCTCCCGGATGCGCGCCGCTCCGCGCCGGCGCTTATTGCGGGATACGCAACGTTCGGCCAAGCTGGAAAGCTGCACCGTCCCGTACGATGCCCGGTGCGGGGTCAGGCGACATGTCGTCCGACGAAGCGTCGCGGTAACCAGGATTGCGGCCGAGCCCGGCCCCCGGCGCATGCCAGGCGCGATCCCGGCGATGCTGGCGCGGCGCGGGCGGCGCGCCCACCTTGGGGAAGCACCGGCGCCCTCGCGGCGCCCCTCGCCCGGATCGCCCGTGGCGGGGCAAAGCCAAGGACTCCCGCCGTGGATCCCGAAACCGCCAAGACCCTGGTCTCCGCCGCCCTGGTCGCGTCCATCGCCCTGTTCAGTCTGATGTCGCTTCAGGCCTTCGTCGCGCAGATCCTGGCCGACCTCCGCGGCGCCGGGTCAGCCCCGGAGGCCGTGCCGGTCCCGGTCCGCATCGACCGCCGGGATCCGCCGCAGGCCTGACCGGGCGCGAGGCCGGCTCACGCCGGCTTCCGTCCCCGCGCGGCCCGAGACCGGTCCCGCGCCCCGTGCCCCGCGCGAGGTCGGTCGCGCAACCCTGGTCCGCTGCGTTGCGCGCGATGACGGCCGGAGCCGCGGCGTCCCGCCGGGCTCGGGCCGGTCTTGGGCCAGTCTTCGGCCAGTCTTGGGCGGAGGCCGGGTCAGGCCTCGTCCTGCCGGGCCCGCTCCCGCAGGAGGAACTTCTGCACCTTGCCGGTGGAGGTCTTGGGCAGCTCGCCGAACACCACGTGGCGGGGGAGCTTGAAGGCGGCGAGCCGTCCCCGGCACCATTGGATCAGCTCGTCGGCACTCGGGGTCGCACCGGCTTTCAGCTCGACGAAGGCGCAGGGCGTCTCGCCCCATTTCGCATCAGGCTTGGCCACCACCGCGGCGGCGGCCACCGCCGGGTGCTTGAACAGGGCGTCCTCGACCTCGATCGACGAGATGTTCTCGCCCCCTGAGATGATGATGTCCTTCGAGCGGTCCTTGAGCTGCACGTAGCCGTCCGGATGCTTCACCCCGAGGTCGCCGGTGCGGAACCAGCCGCCCTTGAAGGCGGCCTGCGTGGCGGCCGGGTTCTTGAGGTAGCCGCGCATCACCACGTTGCCGCGCATCATCACCTCGCCGATCGTGGCCCCGTCGGCGGGGACCGGCTCCAGCGTCTCCGGGTCGCGCACGTCCAGGGCCTCGAGGACCGGGTAGCGCACGCCCTGGCGGGCCTTCTTGGCCGCCCGCTGGTCGGCCGCCAGCGCGTCCCAGTCGGCGTGCCACGCATTCACCACCGCCGGGCCGTAGCTCTCCGTCAGGCCGTACAGGTGGGTCACGTCGAACCCGGCCTCCGACATGCCGGCCAGCACCGCCTCCGGCGGCGGGGCGGCGGCAGTGAAGAAGGCAACGCGCCGGGGCAGGTCCCGGCGCTCCGAATCGGGGGCGTTGATCAGCATCTGCATCACGATCGGCGCGCCGCAGAGATGCGTGACCGCGTGCTCGGCCATCAGCCGGTACATCGCCTCGGCGCGGACCTGGCGCAGGCAGACATGGGTCCCGGCCACGATCGACAGGGTCCAGGGGAAGCACCAGCCGTTGCAGTGGAACATCGGCAGGGTCCAGAGATAGACCGGGTGCTGCCCGAGCCCGCCCGTGATGACGTTGCCGAGCGCCAGCAGGGCCGCCCCGCGATGGTGGTAGACCACGCCCTTCGGGTCTCCGGTGGTGCCCGACGTGTAGTTCAGGGTGATCGCGTCCCACTCGTCGTCCGGAAGACGCCACGCGTGCTCCGGGTCGCCGCCGGCCAGGAAGGCCTCGTAATCGGTCGCGCCGAGGCGGGTGCCGGGCCCGTCGTATTCGGGATCGTCGACGTCGATCACGAAGGGCTTGGTCTCCAATCCCTCCAGGGCCGCGGCGGCCGTCCGCGAGAATTCGCGGTCGGTGATCAGCACCTTGGCCTCGCCATGCTCCAGGCAGAAGCGGATCGCGTCGGTATCGAGGCGGGTGTTGAGGGTGTTGAGCACCGCCCCGGTCATCGGCACGCCGTAATGGCACTCGATCATCTCGGGGGTGTTGGCGAGCAGGGCCGCCACGGTGTCGCCCCGGCCGAGCCCGCGCGCCGCCAGCGCCGAGGCGAGGCGCCGGGCCCGGGCGTAGAGGTCCCGGTAGGACCGCCGCAGGGCGCCGTGGACCACAGCCACGTGATCGGGAAACACTCGCGCGGCCCGGTCGAGATAGAGCAGGGGGGTCAGCGGCTGGTGGTTGGCCGGCACGCGGTCGAGGTCGCGGTCGTAGATCGTGTCGCGGGCCATCCCCGTCCTCCCGGCAAAGTGTTGCCGGGACAGTAGCTTGCCGGAACGGGCGCGATCAATCGGGCCCGCGCGCTTCCTCAGCGGCGCGCCCGACACTGCGCTCAGTGGCGCGGCTCGTCCTCGGGCTCGGGCAGGAAGCGGGCGAGTTCGAAGCCGATCTCGATCATCAGGTGCTCGATCCGGTCGGTGAGCGTCGGCCGGTGCAGGGCGCGGGCGAGGTCGCGCAGGGCGATGATGTGCTCGGCCATCCGGTTCACCACCCGCTCGCTCTGCACGAGGTTGGCGGCCTGCTCCTCGGTGCGGTCGATGGCGATGCCCCGCCCCCGGGTCGCCCCGCCGGCGGGGTCGCGCTCGATCCGGCCGCGCATCAGCAGCGTGCGGATCCCGGTGCGCGTATCCTTCGTGCGGAATTCCGCCTCGACGGGACCGCCGGTCTCGGCGACCGCGTGAAGATAGCTCTCGATCCGGATGCGGTCCTCGGGATGGGTGCGGTCCAGGAAGGCCTCGAGGGTCACGCCGGCGGCGGCGGCCTCGGGGTCGAGGCCGAGCAGATCCGCCAGCGGCGCCGAGAGCGCGAGCTGGCCGGCCCAGTAATCGTGGGCCCAGGTGCCCACGACGCCGGACGCTTCCAGAATGGATTGGGGGATCGGGGCTTGGGCCATGCCATTCCTCGCCGGGGCGATCCTTGCCTTTAAACTTGAGGTTTTCACCCCCACCAGACTCCTCGTCTCACCCGCACTCACGCTACGGTATCCGGGCGTCGCTGGAAAGGCGGTTAACCCTCTATATGCCAAGAATCTTAACTTGAAGTTTAGGAAGATCTCCTGCCCCGGCGCGGGGCCGGGATATCCGGAACGGACCGCGGTCTTAACGGCTCGTTAACCATGTCGGCCCCAACCTGTGCCAGGCCATCCTTGGGTCACAGGATCGCGGCACGCCGCAATTCTCATACCTGAGGTTGGCCAAGCGGCGCAGCGACCAGCGGTCGTGGGCGCCCGGACGGATGCACGGGGCCTTCTGGAGGACGCCCAGGATGAAAGCGATCACCTTCGTCACGCAGAAGGGCGGCAGCGGCAAGAGCACGCTGTGCATCTCGCTGGCGGTCGCCGCCCGGGAGGCGGGCCATACGGTCTGCATCCTGGAGATGGACCGGCAGGCGACGATCTCCGACTGGCTCGACCACCGCACCGCCGACGGCCCCGAGGTGGCGCAGATCGACGCCACCCAGATCGACGCCGTGATGGAGCGCCTGCGCGACTCGGCCTACGACTACGTGTTCATCGACACGCCCGGCGTCGATTCCACCGGCACGCTCTCGGCGATCCGCGCGGCGGATCTGTGCATCATCCCGTGCCGGCCGACCCCCGCGGATCTGCGAGCGTTCAAGCCGACGCTGGCCGCCATCTACCGGCTGGAGAAGAAGTTCGCCTTCGTGCTGAACCAGACCCCGCCGCGCTCCTACCGGGTCCGCGACGCCGCGGACGGGCTGGCGGTGCTCGGCATCCTGCCCGACGTCAACATCGTCGCCCGTACCGACCACCAGGACGCGATCGGCCTCGGCCAGGGCGTCACCGAGTTCAACCCGAAGGGGCAGGCCGCCGGGGAGGTCCGCCGCCTCTGGTCGTGGATCGAGCGCCGCACGCAGTCCCTGAGGACGGGCCAGCATGTCAAAGCCGCCTAAGCTCAGCCTCGCGGCAATCGTCGCCTCGGCGAGCCCGCCGGCCCGGCCCTTGGCGGCCCGGCCGCAGGGCGCCGAGATCGTGTCGCTCGCCCTCGCGCCCCCGGCGCCGAAGCCTGCGGCCACGCTCAAGCAGCGGGCCCGCCAGATGTCGGTCTACCTGGAGCCGCCGGTCTACGACCAGCTGCGTGACCTCGCCTATGCCGAGCGGACCAAGATGCACGCCCTGATGCTGGAGGGCCTCGACCTGCTGTTCAAGCAACGGGGCGCCCAGTCCATCGCGCAGCTCACCGACGCGCAGAGCCGCTGAGCGCCGGCGGATTCGGGCCCGGGGCGGCCGCGTGACCCCGTCATCCCGGGGCCGCACGGCGGAACCCGGGATCCAGACGCGCCGAGGCGGCAAGTCTTTGCACCGATCCTGGTTCTGGATTGCCCGCCTCCGGCGTGCCGCTCTCGATGCGGACCCGCCTGCGGCGCCCCGGAAGGACGGCGCGGATCGACCGGTGTGAGACCGCCGCGGCGCGCTCCGTCCCGGGCCGTCTCGATCCGCACCCCGCCCCTGTCCCGCACGGAACAGGGGGCGCGGCGCCCCTTGAGACGGGAGGGGGCCTGCGCTGACCGGATGCCGATTATTTCTTCCTCTCCAGTGACTTGATCGCTGACCTTCAGGCATCGCTCGAGATCCGGACAGCCGCGCAGCCCGGCATCTGAACCCCGCCGCGCGGCGCCGTTCAGGCTTCCTTTACGCGACCGATACAATTCTCGGTGGATCGGCTGACCGTCCTCACGGCCAGCCGGCTTCGGTCCGGTCCCGGTCACGCGTAGAGTTTGGTGAACCCCACGATGGTGCGCACGACGCTCCCCCGGCCGGCGCGCCTCGCCCTGCGGCTCATGGCCGTCTCGGGCGTGGCCCTGGCCACGGCCAATTGCGCGACCTCGCCCCAGCAGAAGCTCGCCGCCGGGAACGGCATCGACCCGAAATACGGGGTCAAGGCGAGCCCGCGCCTCTACAACGAGGGCGACGTGATCCCGAAGGGCGGCGGGCGCCGCTACACCGGCAAGCCCTACGTGGTGGCCGGCCAGACCTACGTGCCGAAGGAGAATCCGAACGGCTACGTGCGCGAGGGGCTCGCCTCCTGGTACGGCTCGGCCTTCCACGGCCGCATGACCGCCAACGGCGAGGTGTTCGACCGCCACTCGATCGCCGCCGCCCACCCGACCCTGCCGCTGCCGAGCTACGCCCGGGTGACGAATCTCGAGAACGGCTACTCGATGGTGGTGCGGGTCAACGACCGCGGCCCCTACCATGCCGGGCGCGTCATGGACGTGTCGGAGGAGGCGGCCGATGCGCTGGGCTTCCACCGCAGGGGCACCGCGCATGTGCGCGTCGAGTATGTCGGCAAGGCCTCGGTCGCCGGCAGCGACGACCGCAAGCTGCTCGCCAGCCTGCGCACCGACGGGCGGCCGGCCGGCCGCTCGGCCGTGATGATGGCCGATCTCGGCCCGACGGAGGACACGGAGCGCTACACGCGCTCCGCCCCGGCGCTCGCCTTCAAGCCGGCCCAGGATCCCGCTCCGGAGCGCGAGGAGCCCGCCGAGGCCCCGGCCGCCCGGCCCGAGAGGAATGCGCCGGTGCGCGCGCCGATCGTGCTGGCCTCGGCCGCCGTCACGGTCCCGGCGGCCGTGCAGCCCACCGCCCTCCGGGTGCGGGAGTTCCGGCCGGCCCCCGTCCAGAGCGCCGCGGCCAAGGGCGGCGGCCTCGGGACCGGGAACCTGAAAGTCGCCGGTCTCAACCCGGCCCTCGCACCGGCGGCGCCGCAGGGCCATGCCGCCGGGAAATTCGCCCCGAAGCCCGGTCCGGCGGCCCGTCCGGCGCTCGCCGAGATCCACGGCCGCGGGGCTCCGGCGCCCGGGCCGACGAAGCTCGCCAAGGCCTCTTCGGCGCCCTCTTCGGCGCCCGCCTCGGCGATGCCGGCCGCGGCCAAGCTCGCCATGGCGCGCCTCGCCGCGGTGCCGGCCAAGGCGGTCGCGTCGAAGGGTGGCGCCCCCTCCACGCAGGCGTCGTCCGCCAAGGCTGCCGGGCCGAAGGCGCCGGCCACCAAGACCGCCGCCGATGCGCGCCACCCCCGCCTCGCCGGGATCTACTGAGGCCGGCCGCCGACACGGCGCGGCCAGGCCGGCCCGAGGATCCGGCCGCCGATGCGGCATTTCGCATTCGATCCGGCGCCGAAACCGTAATATGGTCACGCTTGTTATTGGGATACGGCCGGGACGCTTCCGGCCCGACGGCAGGCGTGGGACGGAACGGCGATGCGCAGACCCCTTCTCACCCTTCTCGCGGCCGCCTGCGCGCTGGGCGCCGGGCTCGCCGCCGCCGCCGCGCAGGGCTTCCAGACCGCGGCCCCGCACGCGATCCTGATCGACGCGGATTCCGGCTCGGTCCTGTTCGAGAAGGCCGCCGACGAGCGCTTCTCCCCGGCCAGCATGGCCAAGCTGATGACCACCGACATCGTGTTCGAGGCGCTGAAATCCGGCCGTCTGTCGATGGACACGGAGTTCACCGTCACCGAGGACGCGTGGAAGCGCGGCGGTGCGGGGGGCGGCGGCTCGTCGATGTTCGCGCAGGTCAACAGCCGCATCAAGATGGCGGACCTGCTGCGCGGCCTGATCGTGCAGTCGGGCAACGACGCGGCGATCACCATCGCGGAGAACATGGCCGGCTCCGAGGAGGCCTTCGCCGGGCTGATGAACCAGCGCGCCAAGGAGATCGGGCTGACGAACTCGACCTTCCGCAACGCCACCGGCTACGCGGCGCCCGACCAGAAGGTCACGGCCCGGGACATGGCCAAGCTCGCGCTCCACATCATCGACACCTATCCGGACTACTACAAGATCTTCGCCGAGAAGGAGTTCACCTGGAACAAGATCCGCCAGCAGAACCGGAACCCCTTGCTCGCCCTCGACATCGGCGCGGACGGGCTCAAGACCGGCTACCTGGAGGAATCCGGCTACGCGCTCACCGGCTCGGCCGTGCAGAACGGCCAGCGGCTGGTGCTGGTGGTCTCGGGGCTCAAGACCGCCCGGGACCGCGCCGCCGAGTCGCGCAAGCTGATGGAATGGGGGTTCCGCGCCTTCGAGCCCCGGCAGGTCTTCGCGCCGGGCGAGACCGTGGCCGAGGCCTCGGTGTTCGGCGGCCAGTCGGGCTCGGTGCCGCTGGTGGCGAAGAAGCCTGTGCGGGTGCTGCTGCCCCGCGGCTCCAACGACCGGGTCAGCGGCAAGGTGGTCTATACCGGGCCGCTGGTCGCCCCGGTGGAGGAGGGCCAGCGGGTCGGTATCCTGCGCATCCAGCGCGGCGACACCGTCGCCCTCGACCAGCCGCTCTTCGCCGGCGCCGCGGTGGAGCCCGGCACCCTGTCGCAGAGGGCGATGGATGCGGCGCTGGAATTCGGCACCGGCCTCGTCCGCAAGGCGCTCGACCGGGCCGGCAAAGGCAGTGACAAGGGAAGCGACAAGGGTGCTGCCGGGGCGGCCAACCCGTCGTGACGGCGCGCGCGTGACCGTGCCGCGGCCCGGGGATCCCGCGCAGGCGGGCGGCGCCTTCATCACCTTCGAGGGCGGGGAGGGGGCCGGCAAGTCGACCCAGATCGCCCGCCTCGCCGCGACCCTGCGCGCGCGGTCGGGCCGGCCCGTCTGCGTGACGCGCGAGCCCGGCGGCTCGCCACGGGCGGAGGAGATCCGCACGGCGCTGCTCGACGGCGTCGCCAAGCCCTACGGCGCCTTCGCGGAAGCCCTGCTGTTCAGCGCCGCCCGGATCGACCACCTCGACCGGCTGATCCGCCCGGCCCTGCGCCGGGGCGAGACCGTGCTGTGCGACCGCTTCATCGACTCGACCCGGGCCTATCAGGGCGCCGCCGGGGGGCTCGATCCCGGGATCGTCGACACCCTGGAGCGCGTCGTCGTCGGCCCGACCCGGCCCGACCTCACCCTGATCCTCGACCTCGCCCCCGAGGCCGGCCTCGCCCGCGCGGCCGGGCGCGGTGCCAGGACGGGGCAGGGGGCCGACCGGTTCGAGGCCGAGGCCCTCGACTTCCACATCCGGCTGCGGGAAGCCTTCCTGGCGATCGCCCGGGCCGAGCCGGACCGCTGCGCGGTGATCGACGCGGCCCGCGATCCCGACACGGTCGAGGCGGCGATCCGCGCCGTTGTCGCGTCCCGTCTGCCGGCCCTGCTGCAGGGCGAGGGCAGAAGCGGCGATGCGGCGTGAGGCTATGCCTGCCCTATCCGAGCCCGGCTTCATCGCGGTAAGCAGCGGCTCAGCGGCACCGGCGGGAGCGCCGGACGGAGCCGGGCTCGCGCCAGGACGCCCTCGGCATGAAGCTTTCGCATGAAGACTTCGCATGAAGACCTTCGCATGACGATCTGCGCATGAAGCTCGCCGACCGCGTCGCCGACGACGTCGAGCCCGGGGACCTGCCCGGGATCGCGCGCCCGCGCGAGACCCTGGGGCTGGTCGGTCACGCGGCCGCCGCCGAGTCCTTCGCGGCCGCGATCGCGGCGGGGCGCCTGCACCATGCCTGGCTGCTCGGGGGCGCCCCCGGCATCGGCAAGGCGACGCTGGCCTACCGGGTCGCACGCCGCCTGCTCGCCTATCCCGGCGGCGGCGGTCCGGCCGGCCTCGACGTGCCGGCGGGCGATGCCGTCCTCGGCAAGGTGGCGGGCCTGTCGCATCCGAATCTCGTGGTCCTGCGCCGCCACCGGGTCGCCGGCGCCAAGGCGCTGCCGACCAAGATCTCGGTCGACATGGTGCGCCGGGCCCTGGACCTGTTCGCCTCGACGGCCGCGGATTCCGGCTGGCGCGTCTGCATCCTCGACAGCGCCGAGGACCTGAACGCCAACGCCGCCAACGCCCTGCTCAAGGTCCTGGAGGAGCCACCGCCCCGGGCGCTGTTCCTGATCCTGTCCCACCAGCCCGGCCGGCTGCTCCCGACGATCCGCTCCCGCTGCCGGGCGCTGATGCTGCGCCCCCTCCCGGCCGAGGACGTCGCCCGGGTGGTGCGCGGCCTGCCCGAGCCCTTCCCGCAGCCCGACGAGGCCGCCCTGGCCCGGGCGCTGGCCCAGTGCGAGGGCTCGGTCGCCCGGGCGCTCGCGATGCTCGACCCGGTCACCGCCGGCCTCGTGGCCGAGATCGAGACCCTGCTGGCGCGGGCGCGCAATCCCGACTGGGGCCGGGTGCTCAAGCTCGCCGAGACCCTGGCGGGCCGCGACGCGGAGGCGCGGTTCGAGGCCGCCCAGGACGCGGTGCTGCGCTTCGTCTCGGCCGAACTCGACCGGCGCCGGGACGAGCCCCCCGCCCGCCTCGCCGCCCTGGTGGAGGTCGCCGACCGGTTCGGCCGCGCTGCCCGGGAGGCGGCGATCTACAACCTCGACCGGCGCCCGGTGATGCTGTCGCTGTTCGGGGACCTCGCCGGGGTGGCGTAGGGCACGGACGCCCCCAACCGCCTCCGACATCCAGCCGTCCGGAACCGGCCGGCCGGGGACCGCGTTGTGTCCACGTTGACAGTAAACTGTCAAATCGACAATATCCTGTCGCAAGGACGCATCCGATGGAGTCCGATCCGTCCCCAACACCACAGGACCGAGCCCGCCATGCCCTGTCGGGTCTCGTGGTCGCGGTGTTCCGCCTCAATGGCGACCTGCTCGCGGCGGGCGACCTCCTGGTGCAGGACCTCGGGCTGACCAGCGCCCGCTGGCAGGTGCTGGGGGCCATCGCCCTCGCGCCGGCCCCGCTGCCCGTCGCCCATATCGCCCGCAACATGGGCCTCGCCCGCCAGTCGGTGCAGCGCGTCGTCGACGACATGCGCGCCGACGGGCTGGTCCGGCTCGAACCCAATCCCCATCACCGCCGCGCCCCGCTCGTCGCCATGACCCCGCGCGGCGCGGATGCCTACCGGCAGGCGATGGCGCGCAACGACCTCTGGTCGGACGGGCTCACCGAGGGTCTCGCGCCCGAGGCGATCGAGGCCGCCGGAACGCTCCTCCAGGCCCTGCAGCAGCGGATCGGCGCCTCCCACGGCGCCATCGCATCCATCGCCGCCACGTCCGGACAGGAGACTCGACACGAGACCAGACAGGAGACCCACGGATGACCGAAGCCAACGCCGCCCTGGGCTACGACACCGACGTCATCGTCGTCGGCGCAGGACCGATCGGCCTGACCACGGGCTGCGCCCTGCGCCATCACGGCGTTTCGTGCCTGCTCCTGGAGCAGCGCGAAGCGGTCAAGACCTATTCACGGGCCAACAACCTCTGGGCCCGGCCGCAGGAGCTGCTCGCCGGCATCGGCCTGCGCGACGCCCTCGCGGAGAAGGCCTATTCCGTCCACACCATCAACTTCTTCGTCAACGGCACGCCGACAACCCCCATCCCCATCGCGGACGTCGCCAGCCCCCATCCCGACGTCCTCTACAGCGGCCAGGACGTGATCGAGCGGACCCTGATCGATGCGTTCGAGGCGCGCGGCGGCCGGCTGGAACGGGGCTGCACGGTGATCGACGTCCTCCAGGACGAAGGGGGCGTCACCGTGGTGCTCAAGCGCGGCGCGGACGGCGAGGAGACACGGCTGCGCGGCCGCTACTGCGTGGCCGCGGACGGGGCGCGGAGCACGATCCGCGCCCGGCTCGGCCTGGATTTCGAGCCCGAGCGGCTCCCCGGCTGCATGAACAGGCAGGTCGACGCCAAGCTGTCCTGGCGCCGCTCGCAGGAGCCCGACCAGCTCTGGTTCTTCTATTACGCGCGCGGCTTCGCGGGCATCCTGCCGGTCTGGGGCGGCTACCATCGGCTGTTCTTCCTGGCCGACGACACCGGCGTGCCGGACCGCGACCCGACGCTCGACGAGATCCAGGCGGTCGCACGGGAGGTCACCGGGGACGAGACCCTCACCTTGAGCGATCCGCAATGGCTCACGCACAGCCGCTTCGACTACGGAGTCTCGCCCGGCTACGCGCGGGGCCGCGTGTTCCTGGCGGGCGATGCCGGGCACCTGTCCCTGCCGATCGGCGGCCAGGGCATGAATGCGGGCCTGCACGATGCGGTCGAGATCGCGTGGCGGCTGGCCATGACCCTGCGGGGCGAGGCGGCGCCGGTCGTCCTCGACTCCTACGACCGCGAGCGCGGCGGCGAGCACGCCCGGCTGAGCGCCCAGCAGGCGCGCGGCTTCCGGTGGACCGTCTACCGCGGCCCGGTCACCGACACCCTGCTGGGGCTGGCCGCGAAGGCGCTGCCGAACCTGGGCTCCCTGCTGCAGGGAACGGACGACATGCAGCAGATGGGGGTGGACTATCCCCGGAGCCCCCTGAACGCGGATCATCTGTCCGCCCTGACGAATCTGCTGCGTCCGGGGCCGAAGCCGGGACAGCGCGCCCCGGACGCCGCGGTGATGCGGGACGGGGCGCGCACGAGCCTGTTCCCGTTCCTCTACAACCCGGACGGATGGACGGCGGGCTGGGCGCTGCTGTGCTTCGACGGCCGGTCCCCGGATGCGGGCCCGGCCCTGCTCGAGGCCATCCGGGCCGTCGCGCCCTGGCCCTGGCTGCGTTCGCGGCTCGTCCTCGCCGGGCCCCTGATCGCGGCCGCGGATATCCCCGTCCTCTCCGACCTGGACGGCCGGGCGCACGCCGCCTACGGGCTGGAGGGTCAGCCGGCGCTCGTGCTGGTGCGCCCGGACGGGCACATCGCCTTCCGGAGCGGCGCGGAGCGGACCGACCGGCTGATCGCGTATTGCCGCACGCTCTTCGCTGCGCCGATCCGCGAGGCCGGGGAACCCGCGCGGCCGCAGGCGGCGGTCGCCGTGTGAGGCGGGCGGACGGCGCGGTCCTGAGGAATCCCGTTTTCTCTCCCGCTCGGGGGATGTCCCAGGTCTCGTGCGAATGCATCGCAGCAGCCTCCCCCGTCATCCCGGGGCCGCGCAGCGGGGCCCGGGATGACGGCGCGGATCGACGGAGGCCGCATGACGCACGCAGAGCGTCGCCTGGGCCATTCCGTCTTGACAATGTTCCTATTTTATGCTTCCTAGCCGCACCTGCCCACGGCACTTCGGGAGCGATCCCGCGGCGTCCGTCATGGGGCCCGTCTGGTGGCTGACCGGGCGGGTCCGTGGGTTAGGGCGGTGCCCGCGTCGGTGG
>NZ_NPKS01000032.1:0-77386 GCF_008329595.1 Methylobacterium sp. P1-11 | reverse complement strand
ACCTGGCCGCGCTCTGGGCCGCGGTCCTCGGCCTGACCGAGCCCGACACCATCGCCCGATCCGACACCTTCTTCGAGCGCGGCGGCGATTCCATCCTCGTCATGAAGCTCGCCGCTGCCATCCAAGAAAGCCTGGGCCGACCTCTGCCGCTCCGCACGGTCTTCGATCATCCGACGCTGGCGGGCCTCGCCGCGCAGCTCGATGGCACCGACGGCCGGCACGGGACGGCCGATCTCACCGACATGGACCGCTGGCTCGACGAGATCGAGACGGCGGCAGGAGCGACGCGGACATGACCCTCCAGGCCACACAGATCGCACACCGTTTCGCCAAGCTCGCGCCGGAACAGCGCAAGGCCTTCCTCGCCAAGCTCGCCGAGAACGGAATCGACTTCGCCACGCTGCCGATCGTCCCGGCGGACGACCGGACCGCGCTGCCGCTCTCGGCGGCGCAGCGCGGCCTGTGGCTGACCTGGCAGCGCGAACCCCGGAGTCCAGCCTACAACCTGACCGGCCTCGTCGAGATCGCGGGCGCCCTCGATCCCGACCGCCTTCAGGCTGCCGTCGACGATCTGGTGCGGCGCCACGAGCCGTTGCGCACCACCTTCAGCCTGGATCCGCAGGGCGAGCCACGCCAGCGCATCCACCCGGCCGCCACGGTTCCGGTCCGGGTCCGCGACGGGCTCGATGCCGAGCGCAGCGAGGCCTTCGCGCAGGCCCTGGCCCGCGCGCCGTTCGATCTGGAGGCGGGTCCCCTGCTGCGCGTCGAGCTGCACCGTCTCGGGGACGGCACCGACCGGATCGTGCTCGGCCTGCACCACATTGCCGCCGACGGGCAGTCGATCCCCCTCCTGCTGCGCGACCTCGACGCCCTGTACACGGCCGGGTCAGGACAGGCGCAACCCGACGGGCTGCCGCCGCTGACGGTGCAATACGCGGATTACGCGCTCTGGCAGCACGGCCGCCTCGGGGCCGGGGAGGCCGAGCGCCAAGCCGCGTACTGGCGCTCGGAACTGGGCGCGTCTCCGGCCGAGACGCCGCTTCCCCTCGATCGGCCCCGTCGCGCGGAGCGCGGGGCTTCGGGCGGGATCCACGCGTTCCGGATCGCGCCCGGGGTGAGCGCGGCCCTGCGGAGCCTCGCCCGCCGTGAGGGCGCGACGCCGTTCATGGCGGCGCTGACGGGTTTCGCGCTGACGCTGACGCGCTACGGCGACGGCACGGATGTGCGCATCGGTCTGCCGCTCGCCGATCGCGCGCGACCCGAGACGCGAGGCATGGTCGGGCACCTGACGAATATCGGGGTGCTGCGGGCCCGCATCGACCCGCGGGACGGCTTCCGCGTCCATCTCCGGCAAGTTCGCGATCGGCTGCTGGCCGCCCAGGCGCATGCCGATCTACCCTTCGACCGGATCGTCGAGGCGTCCGCAACGGAGCGCCGGCCCGGATTGCATCCGCTCTTCCAGGTCAAGGTCACCGAGCAGGCCGCACTCCGTCCCGAAGCCCGGTTCGCCAATCTGCCAATGCGGCTGCGCGGCCTCGACGGGGGCGACGTCCACTTCGACCTGAGCCTCGATCTCGTCGATTCCGCCGACGGTCTGGACGGCTGTCTCGCCTTCGCCCGCGACCTGTTCGACCCCACGACCATCGCGGACCTGGCCGAGACCTTCGCGACGCTTCTCACCGAGGCCGTCGCCGAACCCGACCGCCCGGTCTTCGCGCTGGCGTGCCCCGTACCGGAGGCTGCTGCTCCGCCAAACTCATCCGCGCCCGACGTGCTCGTAGCGTGGCGCGCCCGTGCGGCCGAGGCGCCGGAGGCGCCTGCCCTGCGGCAGGGGGACCGCTCGTACACCCGCGCCGAACTGGACTGCGCCTCGGATCGACTCGCCGCGCAGCTTGTCGCCCATGGGGCCGGTCCGGACACGCGGGTGGCCCTCCATCTCGGCCGCTGCCCTGACTGGGTGCTCGGCCTCCTGGCGGTCCTCAAGTCCGGCGCCGCCTACGTGCCGATCGATCCCGGCCTGCCGGCCAGCCGCCGCGCCGCGCTCGTGGCCGAAAGTGCGGCGTGCCTCGTCCTGGGCGATCCGGTCCCCGGTGACCGACCCGATCGGCCGGTGATCGCCGCGCGCTTCGATCCGGCCGCCGACGCGGCGGCTCCGCCCTTCGCGGCCGCGGCGGCGCATCCCGCCTCCGCGGCCTATATCCTCTATACCTCGGGTTCCACGGGGCGGCCCAAGGGAGTCGTCGTGACCCGCGGCGGCCTCGCGCGTTACGTGGCCGGGATGCTCGCGCGCGTCAGCCTGCCCGCCGGCGGCCGCCTCGCAATGGTGTCGACCGTGGCGGCCGACCTGGGCAACACCGTGCTGTTCGGGGCGCTGTCCGGAGGCGCGGAACTCGATCTCCTCGACCACGAGACCGCCCTCGATCCCGACCGCTGCGCCGCGGCTGTCGCGGGGGACGCGGCCGAGGGCCGGAGGGTCGATGCCCTGAAGATCGCGCCGAGCCATCTCGGCGCCCTGCTCCAGGCGGCCGAGCCCGCGGCCGTGCTGCCCGACAAGCTCCTCATCCTCGGCGGCGAAGCGTTGCGCTGGCCCCTGGTCGACCGGATCGCCGCGCTGAAGCCCGGCTGTCGGGTGGTCAACCATTACGGGCCCACCGAGGCGACGGTCGGTGCGCTGTGCCAGGAGGTCCTCGCGGGGGCGGGGCAACATGGCCTGGACCGTGGCCAGGAGGACGGGGCCGGCCGGTGGGCCGGCGGCGTCCCCATCGGGACGCCGCTTCCGGGCGTCCGCGCCTATGTGCTCGACGATTTCCTCACGCCGGTCCCGTCGGGCGCAACGGGAGACCTCTACCTCGGCGGACCTCAGCTCGCGCGCGGCTATCTCGACCGGCCCGGTCTCACCGCGGAGCGGTTCGTCCCGGATCCGTTCGCGGGCCCCGGGGAGCGCCTCTATCGGACCGGCGACCGGGTCCGGCGGATCCGCGACGGCAGCCTCGCCTTCGTGGGACGGTCCGACGACCAGGTGAAGATCCGGGGTCATCGGGTCGAACCCGGCGAAGCGGCCGCGGCCCTGCGCGGCCTTCCGGGTGTGCGCGACGCCGCAATCATCGCGCTCGCCGAGCCAGATGGTGATGGGAATGACGGCCTGCGCCTGGCCGGCTACGTCGTGGCCGATCCGGACCTCGACCTTTCCGCACTCGCCGCGCAACTCGCCGCGCGGCTGCCGGCGGCTCTGGTGCCGACGAGCCTGACTCGGCTCGACGCGCTGCCGCTGACCCCCAACGGCAAGCTCAACCGGCGTGCCCTGGTATCCCTCGCTGTGGGGCGCGGAACGGACGGGAAGGATCCGCCCCGAACAGGCACGGAACGGGTACTCGCCGCTCTCTGGGCCGATCTCCTCGGCCTGGATGCGGAGGCGATCGGCCGCAACGACGCGTTCGCGGACCTCGGCGGCGACTCGATCCTCAGCCTGAAGATGCTCGCCCGCATCCGCCGGCACGGCATCGAGGGGGGCAGGACGCTCACGCTCGCCCAGATCCTGGGCGCGAGGAGCTTGGCCGACCTCGCCGAACGCGTCGCACCGGCGGCTCCGCGCGGACCGGAGGTCGTGCATCTTCGCAGCGCGGGCTCGCGGAGCCCGCTCTATTGCATCCCCGGATTGATCGCCAACGCGACCGAGTTTGCCGACCTCGCCGCGCATCTCGGTCCGGAGCGGCCGGTCCACGGCTTCGTGAGCCACGTCTACACGGAGGCGCGCTGGCAGGGATTCGACGTGTCCGCGCTGAGCGGCGCCTACGCGGACTTCATCGCCGCGCACACCCCGGGTGGCCGCTGCGCGCTGATCGGCTGGTCGTCCGGTGGCGATCTCGCCTTCGAGACTGCGCGCCGCCTCGATGGGCGCGTGCGCGTCGACTTCCTCGGGCTCGTGGACGTGTTCGAGTCGGTGCATTTCGCTGCGTCCCGGGTCCTGGACGCGGACGAGCGAGCGCTGGCCGCGCAGAGCCTCGCGGGCTGGCTCGGCGGCTCACGGATGGCCGAGCAATGGCAGGGGCTGATCGCCCGCATGGATACGTCCGAGCGGGAGGCGCTCGATGCCTATCTCGTCGACAACCCGGACTTGCCGTCGGACGGGCCCGACCTGACGGCGCGCGAGTTCGAGCTGTGGGCCCTCCTGGACAAGCGCGTGCAGGCCAAGCGCCACGCCTTCGCGCCGCTGGCGCGGCCCGTGCACGTCTTTCAGGCCGCGGATTCGTTGACGCGAACGGAGCGCCTGCGCGACTGGAGCAAGCTCGCGCCGGTCGCCGCCCTGGAGATCATCCCCGGCGCGCGACACCTCGATATCCTGCGGAGCACCGCGTTCCAGGAGGCGATCGCCCAAGCCCTCGACGCGGCCGGCGCCTGACCCGAGCGTGGGCCTTCCGAGAGAGGGCCGCTGCCGATTCCGTTGAGACGGCGGCTCCGGCGCTGCGTTCGGCGGGGGCTGATTCTCGCATGCGGACGTGGTGCGTCGCGCGTGAGAACGGTCAGCGGCGGGTCGCTGGTTCACGGCCGTTGATCTGCGCCGTCATCGGATCCGGGGCGACGGCGAGCCCGGGCCTGATCGCCGCCGTCCGTGCATGGCCTGGGCGCGGCGGCTCAAGGCGCGCGGCTACGCGCCCGCCTTGGGCGTTGGCCTGAAGCGCGAAGCGCGCTCCGTGTCCTGAGCGGGTGCGGAAGCCGGCGAACCGCTCACCACCGGTATGAGAGCGTGCCGAACACGTTGCGCGGCTCACTGTACCGGCAGCCGTTCACCCCGACGCAGGTGACGTAGGAATGGTCGAGGACATTCCGGGCATTGATCTGGGCGCGCCATCCCTTGAGGCTCGGGTCGGCGACGCCGAAATCGTAGAGCGCGACGAGGTCGAACAGCGTGGCAGCGCGCGTGTCGAAGGTCGCGCCCGAGATGTTCGAGCTGCCGACATAGCGCACGCCGCCGCCGAGCCGCAGGCCCGGAATGCCGAACGTGCCCATGTCGTAGGTGCCGAACAGGCCGGCCTGGTTGTAGGGTACAAGGTCGATGCGCTGGTTCAGGTTCGCCGCCACCGTCGTCCGCGTCTGCCGGGCATCGGTGTAGGAATAGGATGCGACCGCCTCCAGGGGTCCGAAATTCGTCCGGGCCTCGGCCTCGAAGCCTTGGGAGCGGACCTGCCCGGCCTGCGTGCTGAAGACCGGGTTGACCGGATCCGGCACCAGCGCGTTCGTCTGGTTGATCCGGTAGAACGCGGCGCTGAGCAGGGTGTCGGCCCCCGGCACCTCCCAGCGCAGGCCGCCCTCGTATTGCTCGCCCAGCGACGGCTGGAAGGGATTGCCGTTCCGGTCGGTGACCGCGAAGGTCTGGAAGGACTGGCTGTAGGAGACGTAGGGCGCCAGCCCGTAATCGCCGAGATAGAGCAGGCCGAGCCGCCCGCTGAAGGCGCTGTCGTTCTGATCGAGCTGCGCGCCGGTGCGGTAGGTGAGGATCTGCGTGCGCGCGAAGTCCTGACGGCCGCCGGCCAGGAAGACGAAGCGATCGAACCTGACCTGATCCTGCGCGTAGATGCCGACTTGCTCGAGCAGGCTCTTCGACCCGGTGTTGATCGCGTAATTGATCCGCGGGTAGGTGAGGCCGTAGACCGGGGCATACACGTTGAGATTGCCGACGGTGCCGTTGGTATACCGCTCCGAATTCAGGAAGCTGCGGTAATAGTCGATGCCGGTCAGCAGGGTGTGGGCGGTCGGGCCGATGACGAACTTCGTCTCGAGCGAGGTGTCCGACGCCACGCCCGTCGCGTTCTCGTTGCGCATGCTGATGCCGCGCGTCGCGACCTGCCGGTTCGCCAGCAGCCCGTTCGGAGTCAGGTAGTCCCAGTCGACCCCGGACTGGAAGTAGCGCAGGGCGTGGCGCAGCCGGACCGAATCCGAGAAGGCGTGGTCGATCTGGTAGCCGATCGCGCCCGATCGGGAATCGTACCGGTCGAAGGCGGGCTCGCCGTAGAACCGGTCGATGGCGAACCGGGGGAATTGTCCGTTGGGCAGCAGCGTGCCGACCGCCGGGAGCGGCGGCGGGAAGCGCGTGTGGATCTCCTGATAATAGCCGAGCAGCGTGACGGAGGTCGCCGTCGACGGTCGCCACGTGATCGCGGGCGCGATGTAGCGCTTGTCGTCGGGCGTGAAGGCGAGATAGCTGTCGCTGTTGCGGATCAGCCCGGTGAGCCGGTACGACCACGTGCCGTCGTCCGTGAGCGGCCCGGTGAAATCGCCCGACACTTCCTTGCGGTTGTACTGACCGAACGTGACGTTCATCTCGTTGAACGGCGTCTGAAGCGGATGCTTGCTGACGGCGTTGACGATGCCGCCGGGCGAGAGCTGGCCATACAGGATCGAGGCCGCGCCCTTGAGGACTTCGAGGCGCTCCAGCCCGTAGGGTTCCTGCGTCCCGTCATAGACGCCCGATTGCAGCTTCAGACCGTCGCGCAATAGCCCCGCATTGCCGGTTTCGACGGGAAAGCCGCGGATCGTGAAGCCGTCGGAAACCTTGGCAAAGCCACCCACGGCCTGGCTGCTCAGGCCGGGCGTGTAGGCCAGGGCCTCGGCCAGCGTCGTGGCACCTTCATCGCGGATTTGACGGGCGCCGACGACGTTGATCGTCTGCGGCGTTTCGAGGATCGGGGTGTCCGTCTTCGTACCGGACGCGCTCGCCTTGGCGACGTAACCGTTGACCGGCCCGGTCGCCGTGCTGGGCGAAGCTCTGCCCTGCCCGACCACTTGGATCTCGTCGAGGGTGACAGACGTCTCGCCCCCGCTCAGAGGCTGCGCGGCCAATTCGTCGGCCGGCAGCGAGAAGCCGACGGCAGCGGACAGCAAGAGCGGCCCCCAATACAGAGAGCGCCTCTGTGGTCGATCGGAATAGGCGGAAGCGATCTCGACGCACATGCAGTGAACTCTTGGGCGCTGCAGCCGCCGCGATCGGATTCGGCTGCGAGGCTTCCATCTGCGCGGTGGCGACATACGAACGCAATAGGTCGCAGCGGCGTGCGAGCCTATAAGATCAGTTCAGTTGCAGAGGAGCGACAATATCAATATGTAATAATTCTAATTTGCCAGATTTGCCCGGGTCTCATCGCCGGGCCGCGACAAGAAAAATGGACATGAAAAGCGTTGCGCACAACCGCAAGATTGCGCGTTGCTGTCGCCCGCACGAGGATCGAAGACTGAGATGACCCCGCCTCATGGCGCGTCGAAGGAGGCCTGCGACGCAGGCGAGAACGCCTCAGCACAGGCGGCAACGGTCCGCCCCACCTTGGGGCTCCCGTAGAGACGCGCGATGATTGTGTCGTGGATGCTGCGCCACGAGCGGGCCTCTCCGACCGCAGTCGTGCCGATTGCGATCGACCTGCCGGCCGACCAGAGCGGCGGAAGACGCGTCGGCGTGCCCTCGCTCGGCCCGGCGCTCGCTCCTCAGATCGCCCAGTCCGCCGCCAACGCCGCGGCCGCGTATCGGGCGCGGGCGGCAGCGTCGCGCGGGAGTCCGGCGCGCTCACACCACGCCGTGAAGATCTCCGGCTCGATCGGCACGCGAACGACCTCGACGCCGCTGCGCTGCACCTCCCGCTCCATCTGCTCGGTGGCGACGCGCCAGGTCTCGTATTCCGGCGGCAGCTTGGCACCGTCCGCGAGACAAGCGCGCAACGCTTGATAATGCTCCGGAGGGTACCAGGGCAGGCCGACGCGGCGGGGACGGTCCATCAGAACTCTTCGAACGGTCACGCTGAACAACCATCAACGGCCAGGGGGGCCTCTGGTTCGAAGGGTGCTGGCAGCGCGGCGCCCGTCGGTGCGGAAGCCCGGGCGCTGTTGAGGAGAACTCGTGCATCCGGCGGACCCGAACGGGATCGCCGCCCACGGCCCAGAGGTTGTGACCGTCGATGGCGAAAAAGGCCGGCCGGTCCGGCAGGATGGCGTCGAATTCGGCCCGATAGGGCCCCTCCGGCGGAAACATGTCGACGCGCCAGCCGAAGCCGCGGACCGGTCCGGTCGGATTCAAGATGGCGTTGCCGCGCATCGCGATCGCGTCGGCCCAGGGTGCAGGCCCCGCCAGGGTGTAGACGGGGACCATTGTGGAACACGACATCAGCCGGCGCCGCGGCTGCCGGAACGCTCCTGCCCTGATCGGCGCGAGTCCGTCGGCAGCAGTTCCAACAGCAGGGCCGTCGCGGGTATGGCCGCGCCCGACTGCAGCATGGAGTGGCGATGGCCCCCGTCCGCTCCCGAACGTCTGGAAATGGGGCGCCCCATCCACGCGCTGCACATGCAAGTCCTCAAAATCCCACACTCTTCTCGGTCGAATTTGTTTTCATTATTTCAAAGATTTAGCTGTGATTTATTAGCGATTGACCAATGCTTGCCGGGCTAGATTTCGAACGACCGATCATGACGTTCAGCCCGAACCGACCGAATCGGCGGCGAGGTTGGCATACGCGCTCAGACCAGAGCGCGACGACATCAGCGTTCAACCGAGGCGCGAAGGGTGTCACGAGCGATCCGCGCACGCGCCCGTCGACCCACTGGAATTTCTGCGCGAAATCGAAACAGTATCAGTCAGCCAGTTTGTGGTGGCTCGTAGAGCCGGCCTGATCAATCTGGGCACCAAGGGCACCGGCAAATGACGGCTGCCGCCGCAACGTTTCACGCGCTCACGACGACGGGAGGTACCATGACCCGAATTAGCTTTCGCTCCGTAGGCTTGGCCCTGCTGAGTCTGGCCGTTCCCGCCGCGCTCGCGGCACAGCCCCTGGCGCCCGACCAGACCGGCACCGGCGGCGGCCCGGCCTCGACGATCACGGCGCCGAACACCAACAGCCTCGGCGTCACCAAGCCGCCCGGTACGTCGCTGGGCCCGGGCGAAGTACCGCCGCCCGCCGTGCAGCAGCGTGAGCGCGCCCGGCTCAACAAGATCGAGAACAGCATTTGCAACGGCTGCAACTGAGCGCGGCCGGGGCAGACGACGTCACAGGGGATAGCGCATGGCCACGTTGCAGCGGGCATAGCGTCGGCCGAACCGGTCCATGATCTCCGGGTCGTGCCGGAACCCGACCTTCTCGTACAGGTGCACGGCGGCCTCGCACTGGGTGTTGGTCAGCAGGTAGAGCGTCTCGATCCGCATGGCCTCCGCACGGGCCAGCACCGCCCGCAGGAGATGTTCGCCGGCCTTGCGTCCCCGGGCCCGCTCGGACACGGCCATCTTGGTCAGCTCGAAGCAGCCATCGTCCATCCGCATCAATGCGCAGGTGCCGACGATCCCGAGACCTTCCGCCTCCACGAAGAGGATCAGGCCACCACGGTCCAGGATCTGGCCGCTCGGATCGGAGAGGATCCGGCGATCATTCTCCTCCAGCGAGAACATCGCCTCGATCCATTCGGCGTTGATGTCACGGAAGCAGCCCGCCAGCGCATCCGTGTACTCTCGGATCGTCAGGGCCGTCGCGGCATCGCCGGCCTCGATTTCCTGCCGGATGCGGGCCGCGAACGGGACGGCGTCGAGCCGGCGCTCCAGCGCGCCGATCTGCTCGAGCAGCGGTCCCGACAGATCGGCGCACAGGCTCGACACGGCCTTGCCGACGCGCGGCCAGAGCGTGGCCTTGGCCTGCCCCATCAGGTCCTTCCCCGCGACGCTGAGCGACAGAACCTTTTGGCGAAGGTCGGTATCCGACCGCGTCTCGTCGAGAAGTCCGAGTTCGACGAGGCTGGCCGCGGTGCGTGTGGCCGCCGGCTGGCTGACCCCGAGGGAGGCAGCCGCATCGTTGATGGTCAGGGGGCCGTAGCGGTCGATGGCGGCGAGGAGCGGGAATTGCGCCGGTTGGATGCCGAGCCCCTCGTCACGCAGCACCCTGGCGGCGTCCGCCTGGAAGCGGTCGGCGAGGCGCTTGAGCCGGCTGCCCAGGAACAGCGGTCCGAGTTCGTTGAGGATGTCTGCGGCCATATCGTCCTCCGGGCACGCAGTTGTATAACACGTTATGTTTCGCGCAAGCCCTCTGTGGCTTCCCTACGTCGAGGTCTCGGGCCAAGCGTCGTTGATCAACGGCCGCCGGCCCTGGCCGTCCCATGAACGCCGGCAACGCGCATTGCGGAACGACGCTCGTGCACGATCGCCGATTGTGTCCCCGCGGGAACTGCCTGGAGGCGCAACGTGAGGTAAAGTTACCGGCCAACGTGAAATCCCGTGATGCCGTGACCTTCGTAGCCCGGTCCCTCTTCACAACCGATGCCCTGCCCGAGCGCGACCGCTTCGCCGCGTGGCGCGCGCTGTTCTCCGCCCATGACCTCGATGCCGACCCGCAGGGATTCTCCGGCCGGATCGAGACAACCCTGATCGGCCCGATGGCCCTGCGCGTCATGGACGCGGCCCCGCAGGGGCCCGCCCGGTCCAGGTCTCAGATCCGGCGCGACGGCCAGGACGGCTTCGTCCTGCATCTGAGCCGGCACGCCTACAGCGTCGAGACCGAGCGGGGCGTCGTGGAGGTTCCAGCGGGCGCCGTGAGCCTCAACGATCTGTCGCAGCCGTATCGCCGCAGCCGGGTCTCGGAGACGCATTCGCTGATCCTGGCCGTCGCGCGTGCGTCCATGGCCACCGTGCTACCCGATGAGGACGCGATGCACGGGCTGATCCTGCACGGCGGTGCGGGCCGTCTCCTTGCCGACCACATCCGGAGCCTGGCCGCGCACAGCGACGCGATCACCACGGCCGATGCCGCCGCTATTGCCCAGGCCACGCTCCACATGGTCGCAGCCTGCGCGCGCCCGAGCCTGGAGGGGGCCGCACGCGCCGCCGCACCGCTCGATGCCGCCCGGCTCAGGGCTGCGAAGCGGCTCCTGCGCCACCAGCTCTCCGCGCCGCCCCGGATCGACGCGATGGCGCGGACTCTCGGCATGTCGCGCTCACAGCTCTACCGCCTGTTCGAACCGGAAGGCGGGGTGGCCCGCTACCTCGCACGGCAGCGCCTCGCGGCGGTGCGGGCCGCCCTCGACAATCCCCTCGATGGGCGGTCGATCAGCGCGATCGGTGAGGCTTACGGCTACGGGAGCAGCGCCCACCTCAGTCGTGCGTTCCGGGAGGCCTACGGCCTGAATCCGCGCGACTACCGGGCATCCGGCGGCGTCTGACGCGATCGGGGACGCGACCGCGAACCGCGTCGCGCCAGGCCACGATCGCGGGCCGGCTAGGTTCCGGTGGCCGACGGGCCAGGCGGCTCGCGTCGGCGAGGGTCGGCATACCCCGCGACATCCGTAACCACGCGCTGAAACGCGCGGCCCTGAACTTTAAAGCCGCGCAGCGGACGGTTCAGGCCCGGAGGTCCCCTATGCCGGCTCCGGACGCGACAGGCCGAGATGCGCGCGCAGGGTCGTGCCCGCATATTCCGTCCGGAACAGGCCGCGCTCCTGCAGCAGCGGCACGACCTCGCGCACGAAGTCGCTCAGGCCGTCGGGGAAGAAGGGCGGCATCACGTTGAAGCCGTCGGCGGCGCCGCCCTCGAACCACGCCTGCATGCGGTCGGCCACGTCCGCCGCCGTGCCGACGATCATGTGGTGCCCGCGCCCCGCCGCCACGCGCAGGGCGAGTTGCCGGATGGTCAGGCCCTCCCGACGGGCCAGCGCGGTGAGGAGTTCGGCCCGGCTGCGGAGCTGGTCCGAGACCGGCAGGTCGGGCAGGGGCCCGTCGAGGTCGTAGGATGCGAGCGAGTGGCCGAGGCGCTCCTCCAGGAGCGGCATCGCGCTGGCGATGGGGGTCCACTGGTCGAGCTCGATCAGCTTCGCGCTCGCCTCCGCCAGCGTGCGGCCGATCACCGGCAGGAAGCCCGGCATCACCGCCACCGTCGCCGGATCGCGCCCGAAGCCGGCGGCCCTCTGCTTGAGGCTCGCGTAGAAGCTCTGCGCTTCCGCGATGTCCTGCTGGGCGGTGAACACCACGTCGGCCCGGCGCGCCGCGAGGTTCTGACCGGGCCCCGACGAGCCGGCCTGGATCAGGATCGGATGGCCCTGCGGCGAGCGCGGGATGTTCAGCGGCCCCTTCACGCGGAAATAGCGGCCCGCGTGATCGAGGATCCGCACCTTGGCGGGGTCGGCGTAGACCCCGCGGGCCTTGTCCTTGACGAAGGCGTCGTCGTCCCAGCTGTCCCAGAGGCCGCAGACCACGTCCACGAACTCCTCGGCGACCGCGTAGCGCTCGTCGTGCGCCGGGTGCTCCTTGGAGAAGTTGTTGGCGGTGCGGGCGTAGGAGGTGGTGACGACGTTCCAGGCCGCCCGGCCGCCGCTGAGGTGGTCGAGCGACGCGAAGGCGCGCGCCACGTGGTAGGGCTCGCCGTAGGTGGTCGAGGCGGTCGCCGCGAGGCCGATCCGCTCCGTCACCATGCTGAGCGCGCTGAGCAGCGTCAACGGCTCGAACCGGGCGATCATGGACGGGTGCGCGTCGACTGCGCTGGTGAGCCCGTCCGCCAGGAAGACCATGTCGAACTTGGCGGCCTCGGCCATCTGGGTGACCCGGCGCAGGAGGTCGAAATTCTCGCTGCCGGCTTCCGCGCTCGGGTGGCGCCAGCCCGAGACGTGGTGGCCGGCCCCCTGGAGGAACAGGCCGAGATGCATCTGGCGCGGCGCAGTGGCGTGCGTGGTCCGGTCGGTCGTCATGGGGCGGCTCACGGCTGGGCGAGGAGCTGGAGGAGGCGCGCGAGATCGCCGGCATCGCGCATGCTGCGCACGAGATCCGGCACTCCCTGGAGGATGTCGGAGCCCGCAGTGGCGTCCCGGAACTTGGCGTCGGCGTCGTCGAGCCCAGGTAGGCCGTCGACGCGCCGTCGCGCGGTGCGGCCCTGCGCGTCGGCGATCTCCACCACCACGAACCGCGTCGCCGGATCGGAGGACAGGCGGGGCGCGGATCCGTCGTGCCGGCGCGTGACTCGCGCAGCCATCACGGCGAGGTCGGCGCGGACCGGACGCGCGTCGAAATGGTCGAGGCGGACCGCGCCGTCCACCAGGGCGGCGGCCAGGATGTATTCGGGGCTGAACCGGGCCTCGATGCCGGTGCGCGGCGCGCGGATCACCAGGGCGGCGTCGCCCCCCGGCGGGAAGGTGATCGTCGCCCGTGTCAGGTCCCGGAACCCTTCGCGGTGGAAGGCGAGTCCGGCCAAAGCCACCGGATGGGCCGCCGTGCAGCAGGGGAACGCCTTCAGGGTCAGGCCGGGGCGGAGGATCTGCCAGGGCGCCCCCCAGCCTTCGCGGACGCGCTCGGGTCGCGCCTCGCCGAAACCGTAGGCCTGCAGGAAGCCGTTCGGGCCATCGAGGCTCTCGGGGGCACCGGATAGGCCGGCCTCGGCGAGGCGGGCGGCGATCAGGCCGTTGCGGGCGGCGAGCCCGGCATGGAGCGGCTTGGCGTCGAACCCGAACTGCAGCCGCAGCCCGGCGGCCTGCGTCGCGCCGAGGCCGAGGGCGATCCCGGTGGTCTCGGCCGAGAACCCGCGCAGATGCGCGATCGCGGCGGCCGCGCCGAGCGGACCCAGCGTCGCGGTGGCGTGGAAGCCGCGCTCGTAATGGGCTGGGCCGATGGCGCGGCCGAGATGCGCCATCGTCTCCAGGCCGACCAGGTAGGCCGCGAGGAACGCCTCGGCGGAGGGCGGCGCCTCCGGCTCGAGGGCCGCCAGGAGCGCCGGCACGATCACCGTGGTGGGATGCCCGCGCACGCTCGCGTGGACGTCGTCATAGTCGAGCACGTGCCCGGCATAGCCGTTGAGGAGGGCGGCGAGTTGCGGGTCCGCCGGCCGGGCGGAGCCGATGACCGGAGACCGGCCTTGCGTGTCGCCCAGGGCCGCCCGCAGGATCGCGACGGTGGGATCCCGGCTGCCCGCGAGCGCGCAGGCAAAAAAATCCACGCAGGCGAGGCGCGCAGCCGCCATCGCGGCGGCGTCCGCCTCCGGACGGGATGCCACGATGGACTCCGCCAGCGCGGCGGTGAGCGAATCCGGCATCAGATGCCCTCCCGGTCCTGCACCGCGTCCCGGAACCCCTGGAAGCCGCCGATGAATTGGCGGATGCGCGGATTGTTCGATCTGTAGAACAGCTCCGCGGGCGGCGCCTGCGCGACGATGCGGCCATTCTCGGTGAACGCGATCGTATCGCTGATCTCCTCGGCGAAGCGCATCTCGTGGGTGACCAGGATGCTGGTCAGCCCCTCGCGGACGAGTTCGCGGATGACGGCGAGCACCTCGCCGACCATCTCGGGATCGAGGGCCGAGGTGACCTCGTCGAACAGCACGAGCTCCGGCCGCATGGCCAATGCCCGGGCGATGGCGACGCGCTGCTGCTGGCCGCCGGACAACGCGCCCGGATAGGCCGACACCTTGTCGGCGAGGCGGACCCGGGCGAGCAGGTCCCTTGCGTGGCGCTCCGCCTCGTCCCGCGGCACCTTGAGGATCCGGACCGGCGCGAGGGTGATGTTCTCCAGCACCGTGAGGTGCGGGAACAGGTTGTATTGCTGGAACACGACCCCGATGCGCTTGCGCAGGGCGATCCGCTCGGCCTCGCTGCGCAAGGCATCGACCCGGATGCCCGCCACGGTGATCCGGCCCGCCTGCGGCTGCGCGAGCCCGTTGATGCAGCGCAGGATCGTGGACTTGCCCGATCCGGACGGGCCGATGATCGAGACCGCGTCGCCCTTCGCCACGGTGAGGTCGATGCCCTTGAGCACCTCGACCGCCCCGAAGGACAGGTGGACGTCCTGGAGATCGACGAGGATCGGGCGGTTTGCGGGGTTCTCGGCCATGGGCCTTCGGTGTCAGCGCGTCGCGAGGCGGCGTTCGAGCCGCCGCGTCAGGCGCGAGATCGGGTAGCAGAACAGGAAGAAAGCCAGCAGCACGGTCAGGTAGATCGCGACGGTGAAGTCGTCGCGCCGCACGGCGGTGCTGGCATCGGTGGCGGCGTGAAGCAGCTCGTGGACGCCGACCAGGGAGGCGAGCGCCGTGCTCATCGTGATCGACGCGGCGAGGTTCATCCAGGGCGGCAGCGCGCGGCGCAGGCACTGGGGCAGGATGATCCAGCGCAGGGTCTGTCCCCGCGACAGGCCGATGCCCTTGGCGGCGTCCCACTGTGTCGTCGGCACGGATAGGATCGCGCCCCGCGCGATCTCGGCCACGTAGGCGGCGGCGGGAATGGCGAGCCCGAGCACCGCCTTCAGCCAGTCGGGAAACGGCAGGTAGTTGCCGGCCACCACGATCTCGAAGGGGAAGATGTAGGTGGTGGCGAAGATCAGCACGAGGTGGGGCGCATTGCGGAAGACCTGCACGTAGGCCACGGCCGGGGCGCGCACGAGACGCGCGGCGGACAGCTCCATGGCGCCGAGGACGACGCCGCCCAGCGTCCCAAGCGTCAGGGCGAGGACACTGATCACGACGTTCATGATGAAGCCCGAGGCGAGGTAGGGCAGCCAGTCCAGCAGGTCGCGGGTGAGCCGCGCGTCGAGGAGCCACCCGAGCAGGCCGGCCCCGCAGGCGGCGGCGAGCCACGGCCAGGCCGCGCGCAACGGCCCGCGGGCCGGGAGCGCGGCGGCGTTCATACGCCGTATCCCGCGCCGTATCCCGGCACGGCGAGGCGGCGCTCGACGGCGCGGCCGATCCGCGACACGGTCAGGTTGATGAGCCCGAAGAACAGCAGGATCACGATCATCAATTCGAGCACGTTGTCGCGCTGCGTCCAGATCATGATCGACGCGTAGGTCACCTCGTTGACGGCGATCGCCGAGCCGATGGTGGTCAGCTTCACGAGGTTGACGAGGTTGTTCACCAGGGCCGGCAGCGCCGTGCGGAGCGCCAGCGGCAGCGTCACGTAGCGCAGGATCTCCAGGCCCGAGAAGCCGGTCGCCTGGGCGGCCTCGACGAGAGGCGCCGGCACGGCTTCGATCCCGCCGCGCAGGGCCTCCGCGTGGAAGGCCGCGACGTGCAGCCCCGTCACCGCCACCACCCAGAAGACGGGACTGAACGGGTTGTGCGCCGCGCCGCCCAGCGCCCGGGACAGGAGCATGTTGAGGGCGAAGAACGCGAACATGAGCTGGACCAGCGTCGGCGTGTTGCGCGTCAGCTCGACATAGGCCCGCACCGGCCCGGCGAGCCACGGCCGGCCGGATGTCAGGGCCGCCGCGAAGGCGGTCCCGGCCAGGAGGCTCAGCGGGATCGCCAGGACGACGAGCAGCAGGGTCATGGCCATGCCGGCCAGCCAGGAGCGGACCTCGCCGCCGCTCAGCAGGAAGTCGTAGTGCAGCCCCAGGGTGGCCGCGCCGGCGATGAAGCGCTGCAGGGCCGCGTCGATCATGCTGTGTGCGACCGGGTCACGGCATCGATCACGGCATCGATCACGGCATCGATCACGGCTTGGCCTGCGCGGCGAACTTGCGCTGCTCCTCCTCCAGGAAGGTCGGATCGATCAGCCGGTTCGCCTTGGCCATGGCCAGCATGGCCCCCGCGCCGTGCAGGTCCCGCACCGCCGCGTCGAGGGCCGCCGCGGCGTCGCGCTCGCCCTTGCGCAGCCAGATCACGGAATCGGCCGGCTCCAACTCGGTGGGGATGACGATGGCGTAGTCTTTCCAGTCGTCCGGCCGGTCGGCGAGCAGGAGCTTGAGCGTCGGCGCCACGTGGACCGCCACCACGCAATTGCCGCCCTGGAGCGCCAGCATCGACTCGGGCTGGCTCGGGATCCCCTTCACCACGGCGCCGTAGGTGTCGGCGAGCGGCTGCGCGTAGTTCGAGCCCTGCGAGATGCAGACCGGCTTGCCCTTGAGGTCCGCCCAGTCGTGGATGCCGCTGTCCTTGCGGCCCAGCGCGGCGCCCCCGGCGCGGTCGTAGGGCGTCGGCACGTGGTCGAGGATCTTCGCGCGGTCCGCCGTGTACTGCATGTTGGCGATCAGGATATCGACCTTGCCCTGCTGCAGGAACTGGACGCGGTTCGGCGGCGTGACCGTCACCAGCTCGACCTTGACGCCGAGCTTGTCGGCGAGCGCCCGGGCGAGGTCGATGTTGAAACCCTTCTCAGCGCGGGTCTGCGGGTCGATGTACCCGAACGGGGCCCCCGACAGGATGATGCCGACCGTGAGCTTCTGGCGGCCCTTGATCCGGTCGAGGGTCGCGTCCGCCCGGGCCACCGTCCCCACGACCAGGCTGAGCGACGCCAGCGCGAGCGCGCCGAGGCAAGATTTCAACGAGGGGGTGCGCGCCATGACAGGTCCGGTGCAATCAGCGAAGCGGGCTCCTCCATACGGGTCGCCGGCACGCACGGGAAGCCGGATCAACCCGCGGCGGAACCCTCGCGCCGGACCGTCATCCGGTTCGTCAGGTCCGCGGCGCACCCTCGCCGGAAACGGGAAAGCCCGACGGTCGGAACCGTCCGGCGATCGTGCGGCCCTCAACCCACGCCGTCGTGATCCGGATGAGCCCGCGCGTCGTCGCCCTCGGGTATGAGGTGCAGGTGGCCGTAGCGAACGCCGCGCTGCGTGACGACGGCGTCGGCGTAGCTCTGCATCCGGGCCACCGACCCGCGCAGGACCGCCACCTCGAGGCACGCGTCGTGGTTCAGGTGCACGTGCAGGCTGGCGATCGAGACGCCGTGCTCATGCCCCTCGCCGGTCCGCCGGCGGGCCAGATCGTGGGTGCCGTGGCTGTAGACGTAGCTCAGGGCCCCGTAGCCGCGCCGCGCGCAGAGATCGTCGGCCGCCCCGTCAGCAGGGCGTCGGTGATGGTGATGGTGATGCGCTGCATGCCCGCTCTGCCGCTCCCGTGGCCTTCTGCTACGGGGACGCGGGGCCGTGAACAGCCGCCGGGCCCATATCCTCCGGGGCGGAACGGTGTGGGCTCAAGCGACCTCGGACGATCCGCCGAGCCCGGCGCAGCAGAAAAAGAGCCCCGAGGGCCGCACCCCGAGGCTCAAGTTCTGGGTCTCGGGGATATGTCCAGCGTGCGCTTGGGATGGACCGCGCTGGAACGCCTGGCCGAAGGATCAAGGGCGTGAAAATCGACGACGCAGGCGCGACCGACTCGTATGCCGGCCAATCCATTCTGCACAGACGCAGTCGAAGCGCATCCGATATATGTCAGATGCCCAAAAGTATTTTGAATTAATTCGCCGCACCTGGCTCAGGACGCCGGTTCAATTTTATCATATCGGCTTTCGATCTCCCGGTATCGGCGTACCGGACCGGGCCTGACCCTGCCGGGCATGCCCCGCGACCGCGATCCCGGCGGCTTTGGCCGGGCGGTGGGACGCTCCGCCGCGCCGCGCGGTCGTGCGGACCGCGACGAGGAGGAGGGCGGCGAGGGCCAGCATCGCGCCGTCGAAGGCGAGGAAGACCGGCTCGACCGGCGCGTCCCCGTCGAGCCGGCGCGCGACGAGGCGCCCGACATCCGCGGCCGCGACGGCGCCGAACAGCCCGGCCGCCGCCGTCAGCGTCTCCGGCCAGACCCGGCCGGCCGGGCGCAGGAACGCCGCCACGGCGACGAGCAGCCAGATGGCGAAGAAGCCCCCGACCTCCCAGTCCGCCCGCGCGGGCAGCGCGGCGGGGAGCAGGCGGTTGGCCAGGAAATAGGCGGCGACGGCCGCGGGCAGGCCGGCGATCGTCGCGACGTTCAGCCCCTGGACGAGGCGCAGGCCGAGGCCCCGGGACGCGTCCGCCTTGGGCAGGCGCGCCACCGACCAGAGCAGCAGCCCGGTCGCCACCATGGCGCTGCCGGCGAGGCCGCACAGGAAGAACAGCACCCGCAGGGCGGGGCCGGCGAAGTGCGCCTCGTGCAGGCCGACCATCGTGGTGAAGGTCTTGGTCGCCGGCTGCAGGCCGCCCGCGCGGACCTCCAGGACCGCGCCCGTCACGCCGTCGAAGGCGATCTGCGGATGCTCGTGGGAGAGGCCGTGCGGCTCCTCGAACACCGCCACCGCGGTGGCGCGCGCGTCCTTCGGGTTGACGATCGTGATCCGCTCCAGGGGCTCCGGCCGCAGCGCCAGGGCGCGGACCACCAGCGGCCCGACCGGCGCCAGCGTACCGGGCTGGCCGGCGGGCGGGCGCGGCGCGGTGATCTGGCCGGATTCGGCGAAGTAGCGCTGGCTGTCACCGCGATAGGCCGTACTCAGCCCCCAGGGCACGTACATCACCATGAGCGTGGCGAGCCCGGTATAGGTGATCATCAGGTGGAACGGCAGGGCGAGGACGCCCGTGACGTTGTGCGCGTCGAGCCAGCCCCGCTGGGCGGACTTGTCCCGGCGGAAGGTGAAGAAGTCGGCGAAGATGCGCCGGTGCGTGACGACGCCCGAGATCAGCGCCACCAGCATGATCATCGCGCAGGCGCCGACGATCCAGCGGCCCCAAAGCGGCGGCAGGTTCAACTCGAAGTGGAAGCGGTAGAGGAAGTCGCCGCCGCGCGTCGCCCGGACCGCCGCCGGCGCGCCGCTGTCGGGATCCAGAAGGACGTGGCCGGGCGGTCGGCCCGGCCCCGTCCGCCAGAACAGTTCCAGCACCGGCCTGTCCGGCCGCGGCAGCGCGAGGAACCACGTCCGCGCGCCGCCCGCATGGGCCTGCAGGTAGGCGACGCCGCGCTCGGCCGCCGCCGCGAGATCCGCCGGCGCGAAGGTCCGGTCGGTGCGGAGTTCGGGCCGCATCCACTGCGAGATCTCGGCCCGGTAGTAGCTCGCCGTGCCCGTCACGAAGACGGCGAACAGCACCCAGCCGACGACGAGGCCCGACCAGGCGTGGAGCCACGCCATCGACTGCCGGAAGGTCTTGCCCACGGCGACCGCCTCACCAGCGGTAGCGCAGGGTCGCGTAGACCGTGCGCGGCAGGCCGTAATAGCAGCCCGAATAGGTGAAGCAGCCGGTCACGTAGCGCTCGTCGAGGAGGTTCTGCACGTTGATCTGCGCGCTGAGGCCGGTGAGCCGCGGGTCGAGGTGCTTCATGTCGTAGGAGGCGACGGCGTCGACCAGCACGCTCTCCGGCACCTTGAAGGTGTTGGCCGGATCGCCCCAGGACGGGCCGAGGTAGCGCACGCCGCCGCCGAGGCCGAGGCCGAGCAGCGGGCCGTCGGTGAAGCGGTAATCGACGAACAGCGAGGCCGTCGTGTCCGGCACCTGCACCGGCCGCAGGCCCTGGAGCGGCACCTGCCGGCGGGTCAGGTCGTTCGCGGTGAAGCCGGTATCACGGACGTTGCGGATGTCGAGGAGCGAGAAGCCGCCGATCAGGCTGAGGCCCTCGGCGAGGGTGGCCCGCGCCTCGAACTCGACGCCCTGCACGCCGACCTCGCCGGTCTGCACGACGAAGCCGGGATTGACCGGGTCGGTGGTGGTCGCGTTCGAGCGGCGGATGTCGAAGAACGCGGTGGTCAGCAGGATGTCGGTGCCGGGGGGCTGGTACTTGATGCCGGCCTCGTACTGGTTGCTGGCGATCGGGACGGGGATGCGCCCGGCCGAGCCGAAGGCCGCGTCGAAGATCCGCCCGTTGACGATCGGCTCGAACGCCTCGCTGTAGGAGACGTACGGGGCGATGCCGCTGTCGAACAGGTAGAGCAGGCTGGCGCGGCCGGTGAAGGCCTCGGCCGGCACGTCCTGGATGGTCAGCCCGTTCGGCGCGAAGGTGCGGGTCGGGCCGGTCTGCCGGGCGGTGTCGTAGCGGCCGCCGAGCGTCAGGATGAAGCGGTCGAACTTCGCCTGATCCTGGAAGTACACGCCGGTCTGCTGCGCGTCGATCCGCGCGGTCGACGTGAAGGCGGGGAACCGGATCGGCAGGTCGTGGTCGGGGGCGAGGGCGTTCAGGCCCGTCGTCGCCGGGAACGGCCCGGTGACCGACCGCGTGCTGAAGGTCCGGTGGTCGACGCCGAGCAGCGCCGTGTGGGCGATCGGGCCGGTGTCGAAATCGGCGATGAAGTTGTTGTCCATCGTGTAGGCTTCGATGTCGACCTGGGTGCCGCCGACCGAGCGGCCGATGGCCGGGCCGCTCGTGTACGGGCCGTTGATGTCGCCGAAGGTCGTGAACACGCTGCGGTAGTCGCCGTTCGAGCGCAGGTAGCGGCCGGCCGAGTGGAAGCGCAGGTTCTCGGTGATCCGGTGGTCGAACAGGTATTCGACGGAGGCCTGGGTGCGGTCGGAGCGCTCGATGTTGCGGTCGCCGTCGTAGAAGTTCACCGGCAGCCGGCCGAAGACGCCGTTGCCGAAGTTGCGCGGGAACACCGTGCCGACGGCCGGGAAGCCGCCGTAGAAGCCCGAGAACGGGTCGCGCTGGTAGTTGGCGATGATCGTGAGCGACGTGTCGGCGGAGGGCCGCCACGTGAGGCTCGGGTTGATGAAGGCGCGCTCGACCTTCGTGGTCACGGCTGGCCCATCGCCGTTCCAGCCGAGGCCGATGACCCGGTAGGCGAACTGGTCGGCGAGCCCCGGCATGTCGGATTCGATCGGCCCGCCGATATCGAAGCCGCTGCGGACTTCACTGAAGCCGCCGCCCTGGACGAAGATCTCGCCGTGGCGAACGAATTGCGGGACCTTCGAGACGAGGTTGACGAGGCCGCCCGGGCCGGACTGCCCGTAGAGGACCGAGGCCGGCCCCTTGATGATGTCGACCCGCTCCAGGCGGTAGGGATCGACGCTGGGGAAGGCGTCGCGGTTCGCGGGCAGCGCCATGTTGTCGAGGAAGATCGGGGCGGTGAAGCCCCGGATGTAGAACTGCTCCAGGCGCGTCGAGCCGGCGCCGCCCCGCTGCTCGGTGGTGACGCTCGGCGTGTAGCGCAGCGCCTGATTGATGGTCAGCGCGTTCTGATCCTCGATCTGCTGGCGCCCGATGACGGAGACCGACTGCGCCGTCTCGACGATGGGCGTGTCGGTCTTCGTGCCGACCGCGCTGCGGCTGGCGACGTAGCCGGGAACCGGTCCGGTCGGTCCGCCGCGTCCGTAGAGATCACTGTTCAGGCTGCGCCCACGTGCCTCGCCCATGACGCTGAGTTCGGAGAGTTCGATCTCCGTGACCGGCGCGGGTTGGGCGATCGCGGCCGCCCCCAGGGCAAGTAGAGATGTCGACGATATAAACCCGATTCGGATCAGCCTCTCCGCATGATCGGACGCGCAAGACGCGACCCGGCCACCAACATATCTCGACATTACACTGACTCTAAACTGGAATTACTAGGCGAAGATACGTGCCAATCCCCAGCTATCACGGATCCGTGAGCGGTATGTGCCTCTAATGACACATATTACAGAATCGTATCTTGGTATTGATCTAATGAAAATATGTGACGCCAAGCGGGGCCGATCGGTGCAGCCGCCGCGGCGGTCGCTGCCGGTCCAGCATGGTCCTGAGCCTCGTGCCAGGGACAGCCTCGCCGGCCATCGCGGTTCCGCCGCGAGCGATCGGCGATCTGGAAGCCGAGAAATCGCCGATTTCAGCGCCTGGATTCGTACTGTCGATCAAAACGGGACGACACGCGTTGCAGCGCTCGATTTGTTTCGCCCGCGCGACACGCCTGTCCGCAGGGATGATGCGGATCCGGGGCTTCCCCGAGCAGCCGCATCGTCTGCGACTGAGATCAGGGAAGGGCGTCACGCCGCACAGCCGAGATGCCGGCGGCGGATCTCCGCTGTGCGCCTTTGCAGACCCGACGCCTCATGGTTGTATGAGGCGTGCGGCAGCATCTGCAGACCGGTGGCGATGCCCGGTCGCCGGCACGGCAGGGGAGGAGCCGCCATGGCCGCCGAGACCGAGGTCGCGAAGAACGACGTAGCCAAGAACGACGTCGCCAAGAACACGATCTGCCTCTGGTACGACACGGGGGCCGAGGCGGCCGCCCGCTTCTACGTCGCGACCTTTCCGGACAGCACCATGGGCGCGGTTCACCGGGCGCCGGCGGATTACCCGTCGGGCAAGGCGGGAGACGTGCTGACGGTCGCCTTCACGGTGGCCGGCATCCCCTGCATCGGCCTGAACGGCGGCCCCGTCTTCCGGCACAGCGAAGCCTTCTCGTTCCAGATCGCCACCGACGATCAGGCGGAGACGGACCGGCTCTGGAACGCCATCGTCGACAATGGCGGGCAGGCGAGCGCCTGCGGCTGGTGCAAGGATCGCTGGGGCATCGCGTGGCAGATCACGCCGCGCGTGCTCACCGCCGCGCTGGCGGCCGGCGGCGCGGAGGCAAAACGCGCGTTCACCGCGATGATGACCATGGGTAAGATCGATGTCGCCGCGATCGAGGCGGCCCGGCGCGGATGACGCCCCGTCGGATTCGAACCTGATCACGCATGACCGAGTCCCCATCCGCCGCGGCCCACGCCCGCACCATCCTGGCCGCGCACGAGCATCGCCGTCCGATCGCGCCGCTGACCGGCTGGGATCCGACCCTCGACCTGCCGGCGGCCTATCGGGTGGCCGAGGCGATCCGGGCCCTGCGCGCGGAACGCGGCGAGCGGACGGTCGGCTACAAGATCGGCTTCACCAACACGACCCTGTGGGAACGGTACGGCGTCCGGGCGCCGATCTGGGGGCATGTCTACGACACGACCGTACGCGACCGGGCCGCGCTGTCGGGACCGGTGCCCCTCGCGGCCTTCGTCGAGCCCCGGATCGAGCCGGAGATCGTGTTCGGGCTGGCACGCGCGCCGGAGCCCGGCATGGATGCGGAGGCGCTGATTGCATGCCTCGACTGGGCCGCGAGCGGCTTCGAGATCGTGCAATCGCTCTATCCGGGCTGGCGCTTCACAGCGCCCGACACCGTCGCGGCCTTCGGACTGCACGGGATGCTGGTGGTGGGCGAGCGGGTGCCGATTCCGGCGGGCGCGCGGCGCGCCTGGATCGGCGACCTCGCGAACTTCACCGTCGACCTGCTGCGGGACGAGGCCGTCGCAGACCGGGGCGGCGGTCGCAGCGTCCTCGGGACGGGGCCCCTTGCCGCCCTCGCGCACCTTGTCGATGCGCTGGCTAACGATCCGGCGGCTCCGCCGCTCGCGGCCGGCACGATCGTCACCACAGGCACGCTGACGGATGCGCTTCCGGTCGCCTCCGGTCAGCTCTGGCGCACGCGGCTCGACGGGCTCCGGCTTCCCGGCATCGACCTTGCCCTGATCTGAAACGTCCCGCGCGTGTTAACGTGCCGGGATAATGCGGTTTCCCGGACCGGCTCCAGGACTCAGGCATTGGTGATGCTTAGCCGACATGCCAAATGCTGAACCATGCCTGGACGCCTGCGGCGACGCTACACGACCTTCCTCGTCTCCGTCACCGCGCAGGGCTCCGGCCCGTCATCCGGCGCGACGGTCTACGCGGTGATGAAGCCCAGTGCCGAGGATGCGCTGGAGGCCGTCCGCGGCCTGGCCGACCCGTCGGCCACCCTTGCCATCGTGGGCAGCCTGTCTACCCGGATCGCCAAGGCCCTCAAGCTGAAGCCCGACGAGCCGCGGCTGGTCTGAGCCGCTCGGCTCAATCCACCGCGAGCCGGTAGCCGACGCCCCGCACGGTCTGCAGGAAGACCGGGTTGGCGGGATCGACCTCCGTCTTGCGGCGCAGGCGGTTGATCTGGACGTCGACGGTGCGCTCCGCCGCGGCCCCGCCGGGACCGGCGAGCTGCTCGCGCTCGACATTGGCGCCGCCTGCCACGGCCAGGATCGTCAGGATCTCGCGCTCGCGCTCGGTGATGCGGATCAGCTCGTCGTCCCGGCGCAGCTCGCCCCGGTCGACCCGGAATGCGAACGGCCCGAAGGTCACCGCCTCGACGGCCGCGGCGCCGGGCCGCACGCTGCGCTTGATGATGTTGTTGAGCCTCAGGGTCAGCTCGCGGGGCTCGAAGGGCTTCGGCAGGTAATCGTCGGCGCCGATCTCCAGGCCCATCACCCGGTCGTTCGGGTTGGAGCGGGCGGTGAGCATCAGGATCGGCACCCGCGAGGTCTCGCGCACGCTGCGGGCGTAGTCGAAGCCGTTCTCGCCGGGCATCATCACGTCGAGTACCATGGCGTCGAACACGACGCTCTGGGCCCGGGCCCGCGCCTCCGCGGCGCTCGCCGCCGCGGTGACCCGGAAGCCCTGATCGGTGAGGTAGCGGGCCAGCAGCTCGCGCAGGCGGCGATCGTCGTCGACCACGAGGACGTGCGGCGCCTCGTCGGGCAGATCGGCCCGGGCAGCATGGCTCACGCGCGCTCCTCCCCGCCCCCACGCCGCGCCATCAGGCGCTGGACCGCCGGACGGTCCTCCGGCTCGATCATCGCCATCAGGAAATCCTCCGGGGAGCCCCGGGCATCCGGCGCCGCGAGCGCCCGGGCAAGGCGCCGGGCCTGGACCCGCGTGAGGTCGGCCGCGAGGCCGGCGCCGGCCTCGGTGCAGTACAGGAGGCGCTGGCGCCGGTCGCTGGAACCGGGCTTCTGGGCGATGTAGCCCTGCCCGATCAGGTCCTTGAGCACCCGGTTCAGGCTCTGCTTGGTGATGCGCAGAATGTCGAGGAGTTCGGCGATGGTCAGGCCCGGGTAGCGATCGACGAAGTGCAGCACCCGGTGGTGGGCCCGGCCGAAGCCGTAGGCGGCCAGGATCCGGTCGGGATCGCCCACGAAATCCCGATAGGCGAAGAACAGGAGTTCGATCAGGTCGTCACTGCCGAGGGCGGCCGGCGCGGCGCCCGGGACGGGTTTCGCCGCGAAGATCGCCTCGTGCGGGGCTGTCCGTGTCACGGCGCGGCCGCTCCCAACGGTGATAGGTCAGTCCCCGTGACGTTTCTCAAGGCGGCTCCGGCCCGTCAACCCTGGCCGGTCCGGCCGGGGCGTCGACCGCCGGTGATCCGTAAGCGGGATCGAGCGGGATTGCCGGCGGCCCGACCCCTCCGCTACGCAGGATCATCGAGCGACGGGAGCGGACGCGCATGGCCGAGGCAGCTGAACCGGGAGCAAGCCGCCTCTGGATCCGCGATCCGCGCGCCATCCTGGCCGGGGGCGCCGGGGGCGGGATCGTCGTGGCGGGCACCCGGATCGTCGAGTGCGTCGCGGCGGGCGCGAAGCCCGCCGGGCCCGTGGACGAGACCTTCGACGCGTCGCGCCACGTGGTCATCCCGGGGCTGATCAACACCCATCACCATGCCTTCCAGACGCTGACCCGCGCCCATCCGGCGGCGATCAACAAGCCGCTCTTCCCCTGGCTGAAGGCGCTCTACACGGTCTGGGGACGGATCACCCCGGAGGCGTTCCGGCTCGCCACCCGGGTGGCTCTCACCGAGCTGCTCCTCTCGGGCTGCACCACGGCGGGCGACCACCACTACCTGTTCCCCAAGGGGCTGGAAGAGTCGGTGGATATCCAGGTCGCGGAGGCCCGCGACCTCGGGATCCGGGCGGCGATCACCCGCGGCTCCATGAGCCTGTCGGATCGGGAGGGCGGGCTGCCGCCCGAGAGCCTGACGCAGGACGACGACACGATCCTCGCCGATTGCGAGCGGGTGCTGAACCTGTTCCACGATCCCGCCCCCGGCGCGACGGTGCAGATCGGCCTCGCCCCCTGCTCGCCCTTCGCGGTGACCCAGCGCCTGATGCGCGAGAGCGCGGAGCTGGCCGCCCGCCACGGGTGCCGCCTGCACACCCATCTCGGCGAGACGCTGGACGAGGATTCCTACTGTCAGTTGATGTTCGGCTGCCGGCCGGTGGATTACCTGGAGGAGGTCGGCTGGCTGAACGATCGGGTCTGGCTGGCGCACGGTATCCACTTCAACGATGCCGAGGTGGCCCGGCTCGGCAAGGCGGGCGTCGGCATCTGCCACTGCCCGACCTCGAACATGACCCTGGCCTCGGGCCGCTGCCGCACCTGCGAGCTGGAGGCGGCTGGCTCGCCGGTGGGGCTCGGGGTCGACGGCTCGGCCTCGAACGACAGCTCGAACCTGATGGAGGGCGTGCGCCACGCCCTGATGATCAACCGGCTGACCTACGGGGCGGAGGCCGTGACCCATCGCGACGTGCTCCGCTGGGCCACCGAGGGCTCGGCGGCGTGCCTGGGCCGCTCCGATATCGGCCGGATCGAACCGGGCCGCGAGGCGGATCTCGCCCTGTTCACCCTGGAGGAGCTGCGCTTCTCCGGCGCCCACGACCCGCTGGCCGCGCTCGTCCTGTGCGGTGCCACCAGGGCCGACCGGGTGATGGTGGCGGGACGCTGGCGGGTGATCGACGGCCAGCCGCTCGGGGTCGATACGGGGATGCTGCGCGAGGCGCATTCCCGTCTGGCGGTGGATCTGTTCGGAGGAGCGTAGAGAGCTGAGTTCTGCAGGGTGACGGTGAGCCTGACCCGACCCGTCCCGCCCTCGCGAGCGCAGCGATTCAGGGCAGCGGGACATCCGCGAGCGTGGCGTCCCTGGATTTCTTCGCTGCGCTCGCAGAGACGACAGGGCGGCATTCGAAAGCGGTCGCCGAACGGAGGACGCAGTCCCAGGGACGGCGTCCTCCCGTCCGACCCCAACCTGGGCGCCCGTCGCACCGCACGCGCGACGGGCTTGAACATCATGATCCGGTAAGGGCGTGCCAGCGCGACAATTCTCAGAACAGCCCGTCGATCTGCCCGTTGGCGTCGAGGCGGATCGTGTCGGCGGCGGGCACCCGGGGCAAGCCCGGCATGGTCATGATCTCCCCGCAGATCGCCACCACGAAGCCGGCGCCGGCCGAGAGCCGGACGTCGCGCACGCCGACGATATGGCCCTCCGGCGCACCCATCAGGCTCGGATCCGTGGAGAACGAGTATTGGGTCTTGGCCATGCAGATCGGCAGGTGGCCGTAGCCGTCCTTCTCGAACGTGGCGAGCTTGCCCGCCGCCTTCGTCTCGATCTGGATGTCGGCAGCCCCGTAGAGCTTGGTGGCGATCGCCCGGATCTTGTCGGTGAGCGGCGCCTCGGTCTCATAGGCGTGGTGGATCGGCGCCGGCTCGGCCTCGGCGAGCTTCACCACCGCGCGGGCCAGCTCCTCGGCGCCGGCGCCGCCCTCCGCCCAGTGGCGGCAGGTGATCGCCTCGACGTCGAGCCGCTCGCGGCACAGCTCCTTGAGCCGGGCATGCTCGGCATCGGTATCGGCGTGGAAATGGTTGACGCCGACCACCACCGGTAGGCCGAAGCCGCGGAGGTTGGTGACGTGCCGGGCCAGATTCGCGAACCCCTTCTCCAGGGCGTCGATGTTCTCGCCCCCGAGATTCTTCTTGTCGACGCCGCCATGCATCTTGAGGGCGCGGATGGTCGCCACCACCACGACCGCCGAGGGGCTCAGCCCCGCCTGCCGGCACTTGATGTCGAGGAACTTCTCGGCGCCGAGATCGGCACCGAAGCCGGCCTCCGTGACCGTGTAGTCGGCGAGCCGCAGGCCGGCCCGGGTGGCGATCACCGAGTTGCAGCCATGGGCGATGTTGGCGAAGGGGCCGCCGTGGATCAGCGCCGGGTTGCCCTCCAGCGTCTGCACGAGGTTCGGCTGCAGGGCGTCCTTGAGCAGCACCGTCATGGCGCCGGTCGCCTTCACGTCCTTGAGGGTGACGAGCTTGCGGTCGCGGGTCTCGGCGATGACGATCCGGCCGAGGCGCTCCTCCAGGTCGGCGAGGTCCTTGGCGAGGCAGAACACCGCCATCACCTCGGAGGCCACGGTGATGTCGAACCCGTCCTCGCGCGGGAAGCCGTTGGCGACGCCGCCGAGCGATTGGGTGATCTGGCGCAGCGCCCGGTCGTTCATGTCGACGACGCGGCGCCAGTGGATGCGGCGGACGTCGATGTTGAGCTCGTTCGCCCAGTAGACGTGGTTGTCGATCAGCGCGGCCGCGAGGCTGTGGGCCGCCGTGATGGCGTGGAAGTCGCCGGTGAAGTGCAGGTTGATCTGCTCCATCGGCACGACCTGCGCCTTGCCGCCCCCGGCCGCGCCGCCCTTCATGCCGAAGCACGGCCCGAGCGAGGGCTCGCGCAGGCAGATCATGGTCTTCGCGCCGATGCGATTCAGCGCGTCGCCCAGGCCCACCGTGGTGGTGGTCTTGCCCTCGCCCGCGGGCGTCGGCGAGATCGCGGTGACCAGCACGAGCTTGCCGGGCTTCCGGCTCTCCAGCCCGGCGATGTAGCCGTGGTCGATCTTGGCGATGTGCTTGCCGTAATTGTGGAGCGCGTCATCCGGGATGCCGAGTTTCTCGGCGACCTGCGCGATCGGCTTCAGGGTCGCGGCACGGGCGATCTCGATGTCTGACGGCATGGGCCTTCCTCCCTGACTCGCGGGCACGATGCCCGCCCGCCGGCTCTTGCCGTGCGAAACTCTTGCCGTGCGGGCTGCGGCGCGGCCGCCCGCGAACGGCTGCGCACTGTGCGTCAAAGCCCGCGAAAATGCGCGTCGATTTTTATGAGCTGGCCGACAAAATACTCTTGTCGCTCCGGAGAGGGACCCACTCTGCGCCGAAGCTCGAACCCGCCACCGTCCTTGCGAGCGGAGCGAAGCAATCCAGCTGCGCCACGCTCATTGAGGTCGCCCTGACCTGGGTCACGTCGCTGCGCTCGCGATGGCAGGGTGCCACGTGGAAGCCGGCTCAGCCCCCCGATTTCTTGGCCTTGTCGGCGGAGCCCGGCGCCTCGTGCGGCTGAGGGGCACCCTTGGGCAATTCCGGATTCTCGGCGTTGTGCGGGGCGGCGACCGGGGCCGGCACGGTCTCGGCGGTGGCGGTGGGCTTCTCGATGTCGGGCAGCCCGTCCTTCAGCTTCGCGTTGATCTGCGCGAGGTCGTCCGGCTCGGGGTTCAGGTCCTTGGCGTGCTGCCACTGGAACTTGCCCTCGAGGCGGCGGCCCGAGCGCCAGTAGGCGTCGCCCAGGTGGTCGTTGATGGTCGGATCCCCGGGCTTCAGCTCGACCGCCTTCTCCAGCTCGCGCACCGCATCGTCCCAGCGGCCGAGGCGGTAATAGGCCCAGCCGAGGCTGTCGACGATCATGCCGTCCCGGGGGCTCGCGTCGGCAGCCTGCTGCAGCAGCTTGAATGCCTCGTCGATGTTGGTGTTCTGGTCGACCCAGGAATAGCCGAGATAGTTCATGACCTGCGCCTTGGCGGCCGGCTGGCTGGCCGGCACCAGCGACAGGGCCTTCTTCAGGTCGGCCTCGGCCTTCGGCCACTGCTTGGCGCGCTCGTAGGCCGTGCCGCGGAAGTAATAGGTCGTCCAGTAATTGGATTGCGGCCGGTCGCCGATCAGCCCGATGGCGCGGGTGTAGGTGGCCGCCGCCTCCTCGTATTTCTTGCGCGCGCGTTGCACGTTGCCCAGCGCCGTGATCACGTCGATGTCGTCCGGATGGGCCTTCATCGCCGCGTCGAGATGGGCCAGGGCCTCGTCGCCCTTGCCCATCTGCTCCAGGTTCAGCCCGATCTGGATGTCGGCGTTGAGCTTGAGCGGCGAACTGGCCGGGATCTGCGCGTAGGCCTCGTTGGCGCGCTCGGGCTGCTTCATCCGGTCCAGCGTGTCGGCGAGGGTCAGCCGGGCGAGCGCATGGTCGGGGGCGAGATAGAGCGCCAGCCGCAGGTAGATCACCGCGGGCAACTCGTCGCCCTGCGTCGAGCCGGCGGAGCCGAGCCCGTACAGCACCTCGGCGGCGCCTTCCTGGGCGGTGCCGATCAGGCGGGTCAGCGGCTTGCCCTCCTTGAGCTTGTCGAGGGCGTCGCGCACCAGCGGATGGCGGGGCGAGAGCTGGTCGAAGTCGGAATAGGCCTGGATCGCCAGGTCGGTGCGGCCGAGGCTCGCCTCCATCCGGGCATAGGCGTCGACGATGCGCAGGGTGTTGCGGTCGGCCTCGTAGGCCGCCTTGAGGCGTCGCTCGGCCTCGGCATTGTCGCCGGTCACCGACGCGATCAGGCCGGCATGGTAGTCGCGGAAGGTGTTGTAGTAGCGCTCGCCGCGGAGCTTGTTGACCGTCTCCAGCGCCTTCTTGCCGTCGCCCGCCCCCGCGTAGGACCAGGCGGTGAGCAGCGTCGCGGTGAGATCGGTGGCGGCGCCCCGGCCGCTGCGGGAAAAGTTCTGGCGGGCGGCGGCCCACTGGCCGGCCTTGATCTGGCGCACCCCGAGGGAGAGGTTGGCGAGGCCGTTGGTCGGATCGCGGGCGATCAACTTCTCGGCGGTGCGGAACGCGTCCGGCAGGGCGCCGTCGGCGAGCAGCGAGATGAAGGCGCGCTCGACCAGCTCGGCGTTGCGCGGGTCGGCCTTGACGGCCTCGCGGTAGAAGGTCGCCGCCGCCGCCGTGTCCCGGGACGCGCCCGCGATGTAGGCGGAGAGGAAGTTGCCTTCGAGCGAATCCGCGGGCTCGTAGTCGAGCACCGGGGTCGATTCCTTCGGCTGCGCGGCCAGCACGGTCTGCGGGAGCCCGGCGGCGAGCAGCAGGGCGAGCGCCGAAACGCTCCGGCGGGCGCGTGTCATCATCATGAACCGATCGCGGCTCCTGGGCGCCGGCCCGTCAGGGGCCGGGCGCGAGAATGGCGGGGCATCCCCGAAAAAACGCTGGGGACACTGAACCCATCCCGCCAGCCCCGCAAGGCGAAAGGATGGCGCGAAGCGGACGACCGGGTCGGCTGCCCTACCGTCATCGCTCCGCTGCGCTCACGAAGACGGCGCGTCCCGGCTCTTAAGCCGAGACCGGTCCTCACATGTTCGGGTAGTTCGGCCCGCCCGGCCCCTCCGGCGTCACCCAGTCGATGTTCTGGTTCGGATCCTTGATGTCGCAGGTCTTGCAGTGGACGCAGTTCTGGGCGTTGATCTGGTAGCGCACGCCGTCGCTGACGGACGCGTCCTCCACCCACTCGTAGACGCCCGCCGGGCAGTAGCGCCCCGAGGGTCCGCCGTAGACGTCGTGCTCGGAGCGCTTCTGCAGCTCCAGGTCGCGGACCTTGAGGTGGGGCGGCTGGTCCTCCTCGTGGTTGGTGTTCGACAGGTAGACCGAGGAGAGCCGGTCGAAGGTCAGCTTGCCATCGGGCTTCGGGTAGACGATCGGCGTCACCTCGGAGAGCGGCTTGAGGCAGGCGTGATCCGGCTTGCCGTGCTTGAGCGTGCCGAACGGCGAGGCGCCGAGGATGCTGGTCGCCCACATGTCGATGCCGCCGAGCCCGACGCCGACCAGCGTACCGTATTTCGACCAGAGCGGCTTGACGTTGCGCACGGCCTTCAGGTCCTGCCCGATCGGGCTGTCGCGCCAGCCGGCTTCGTAGGCAATGAGCTCATCGCCGGCGCGGCCCGCCTTCAATGCGTCCGCGATGGCGTCGGCCGCCTGCATGCCGGAGAGCACCGCGTTGTGCGAGCCCTTGATCCGCGGCACGTTGACGAACCCCGCCGAGCAGCCGACCAGGCAGCCGCCGGGGAAGACCAGCTTCGGCACCGATTGCCAGCCGCCCTCCATGATGGCGCGCGCGCCGTAGCCGATGCGCTTGGCGCCCTCGAAGGTCTCGGCGATCAGCGGGTGGGTCTTGAAGCGCTGGAACTCCTCGAACGGCGACAGGGTCGGATTCTCGTAGTTCAGGTGCGTGACGAAGCCGACCGAGAGCAGGTTGTCGTCGAAATGGTAGAGCCAGGAGCCGCCGCCGGCCTTGTTGGGCAGCGGCCAGCCCATCGTGTGGCGCACGAGCCCCGGCTCGAACTTGCCGGGCGCGAGCTGCCAGAGCTCCTTCACGCCGAGTCCGTATTTGAAGTGATCGCTGTGCCGGTTGAGGGCGAAGCGCTGGATCAGCCCCTTGGTCAGGTTGCCCCGGGCGCCCTCGCCGAACACGGTGTACTTGGCGCGCAGCTCCATGCCGCGGGTGTAATCCTCGCGGGGCTCGCCGGACTTGCCGATCCCGAGATCGCCCGTGGCGATGCCCGCCACGGCGCCGTCGCCGTCGAACAGCACCTCGGAGGCCGGGAAGCCCGGGTAGATCTCGACGCCGAGCGCCTCGGCCTGGGCGCCGAGATACTTGCAGACGTTCGAGAGCGAGCCGACGAAGTTGCCGTGGTTCGACATGAGCTTGGGGAAGAACAGGTTCGGCAGGGTGATGCCGCTGTTCTTGGTGAGCATCATGAACTCGTCGCGCTGAACTTCCGTCTTGAGCGGGCGCTCCGGATCCTGGCGCCATTCGGGCAGGAGCCGGTCGAGACCGATCGGGTCGATCACCGCACCCGACAGGATGTGGGCGCCGACCTCCGAGCCCTTCTCGACGACGACGACCGAGATCTCCTCGCCGATCTCGGCGGCGCGCTGCTTCAGGCGGATCGCGGTGGCGAGGCCGGCCGGGCCGGCGCCCACCACGACCACGTCAAAATCCATGCTCTCGCGTTCGGGCAGCGCCATCCTCAGCCTCCTTTTCTTGTTCCGGTTCTTCTTCCAGCACCCGCTTCGTCGACGGGCCGGCCTTCCCGATGCCGTCTCAAGCGATTCCAAGCTAGAAAGGCAAGTTGCCGACGCCCAGGGTTATGGCAAAGTTCCCTTTGCCGCACGGCTCGGTTTCACGGGACGAGCCATGCGGGTCATCCCGCCCTCATCCCGAGGTGCCGGAGCGCAGCGGAGGCCTCGAAGGAGGGCTCCAGGGATCTCGGGGTCCGCTGGAGACCTCCTTCGAGGCCCGCTGACGCGGTCACCTCAGGATGAGGGGGTGGGTCGGACGATGGATGTCCCCGCGCCGTGGGCACCGCGCTGTTCGGTCACGCAAGTCCTTGGTGGCGGGCCGCTTTCGAGAGTTGTCCACAGGCCTCGGCCGCCCCACATGCTTGATCCCATGCCGAGCCCCACCGACGCGCAAGCCGACCTGATCGCCTATCTCGACTTCCACGTGGAGGCCGGGGCCGACGCGGCGCTCGACGAGCAGCCGCACGACCGCTTCGGCGAGACGGATTCGCCGGCGCCGACCCTGCGCGTCGCGCGCCGGCCCGCCGTTCAGGCCGATGCGACCGCCAACACGCTCGTTCCGCCGCCCGGATCGCCGCCCGCAGGATCGCCGCCGGCCGCGCCGTCGCGCACCTTCGGCCGCGCCGCCAGCGCCCAGCCCGACGAGGCCGCGAGCGACGCCCGCGCCCGGGCGCGCCAGGCCAAGACGCTCGACGAGCTGGAACAGATCCTGGCCGAGTTCGACGCTTGCCCGCTGCGCTTCACCGCCAAGAACCTCGTCTTCGCCGACGGCAATCCGGAGGCGCGGGTGATGTTTCTCGGCGAGGCGCCCGGCGCCGACGAGGACCGGATCGGCAAGCCGTTCATGGGCCGCTCGGGCCAGCTCCTCGACAAGATGATGAAGGCGGTCGGGCTCGACCGGTCGAGCGCCTATATCGGCAACATCGTGCCCTGGCGGCCGCCGGGCAACCGCAACCCGACCCCCCAGGAGGTGGCGGTGTGCCGGCCCTTCGTCGAGCGCCAGATCGAGCTGGTCGACCCCGACATCATCGTCTGCCTCGGCGCACCCGCGACCCAGACGCTCACCGGCAGCAAGGATGGCATCCTGCGCACCCGCGGCCGGCTGTTCCCATACAGGCTGCCGAACCGCGAGGTGAAGCTGCTGGCAACGCTCCACCCGGCCTTCCTGCTGCGCCAGCCCGTGCAGAAGCGCCTGGCGTGGCGGGATTTCCGCGCCCTGCGGTCGTTGCTGGACGGGAAAGCTTGACCGCGCGGGCGGAACCGGGTCTCCCCTCCCGCCATTAGAGCTTCGTTCCCGCTGCTGGTGCGCCATCGGCCGGACAGAACGACGCATAGCCAATCCCAGCCTGCCCGAGGCGGCCGGCGCAGAATCGATGGCGGGACCCAACCATGCGCTGGGAAGATCTACGCAGCTCCGACAATGTCGAGGATCGCCGCGGCGAAGGCGGTGGTGGCGGCGGCGGCATGGGCTTCCCCGGCGGCGGCGCCGGCGGCCTCGGCATCGGCACGATCGTGGTGCTGCTGATCATCAGCTATTTCACCGGCATCAACCCGGCGATCCTGATCGGCGGCGCCGAGCGGATCGGCGGCGGCCGCGCTCAGCAGGAACAGCCCGCGGACCCGCAGACGCAGGCGAAGCGGCGGCAGGCGCCGACCGACGAGAGCGGGCGGTTCGCCTCCAAGATCCTGGGCAACACCGAGGACGTGTGGAGCCAGATCCTGCCGCAACAGACCGGCAAGCAATACACCCCGACGACGCTGGTGCTCTATACCGGCGGCACCCGCTCCGGCTGCGGCTCGGCTCAGGCCGCCATGGGGCCGTTCTACTGCCCGCTCGACAAGAAGGTCTATCTGGACACGGGCTTCTTCAAGGAGATGGCCTCGAAGTTCGGCGTGAAGGGTGACTTCGCCTACGCCTATGTCATCGCCCATGAGGTCGGCCACCACGTCCAGGACGTGTTGGGCATCCTCGGCAAGGTCCAGGCCCGTCAGCAGCAGGCCTCGAGCAAGACCGAGGCGAACGCCCTGTCGGTGCGGATCGAGCTGATGGCCGATTGCCTCGCCGGCGTCTGGGCCAAGAACTCCAACGACAAGTATGCCGAGCTCGATCAGGGCGACATCGACGAGGCGCTGAACGCCGCCGCCCAGATCGGCGACGACGCCCTCCAGCAGCGCTCGCGCGGGTACGTGGTGCCGGATTCTTTCACGCACGGTTCCTCAGCCCAGCGCCAGCGCTGGTTCATGGCCGGCTACAAGAGCGGCCAGACCAAGGCGTGCGACACGTTCCGGACGGCGAACAACTGAGGCAGAGGCGTCGCGAGCGCGCCGGCTTCCGTCCTTGCGAGCGTCCCGACGCAATCCAAGGGCGCGACGCTGATCCAGGGCGCGCTGCCCTGGGTCGCTGGCCTGCGCTCGCGGTGACGCGGCGGCCCCTCGGTTGGGGCCGCTCCCTTACCCCTGGCTCAACCGCAGCGCGTTGGCCTGGACCTTCCGCCGGTAGCTGCGGATCACCTTGCCGTTCGAAGCCCCCGTGGCCAGCATCATGGCCGCCTCGCCGGCGGCCAGCATCTTCTCGGTCACCATGAGCTGCGCCTCGGCCTGGGCCGCTGGGCCGCCCAGGGCGAACATCGCCATGCGCTGGGCGATCACGCCCTGAGCCTCCAGGCCGAGCATGGCCATATCCATCCCCGTCATCCACCAACCGAACAGCATCGCATTCCTCGTGTTGCGCGGGGTAACGGCCGAGCCTCGGCTTCGGCTCCCCGGGTCTGGCTTCGCCTGCACGCAGCGCAAGCCCGTCCCGCGAGGCCCATCCCGTCTTTGCGCCGTCTCGATCCATGCCGTAAGCGCCCCGGGAGATTCCTTCCGGATACCGCGCCCGCTCTCCATGATACGCCTGGACAAAATCACCAAGCAGAACGGGCGGCAGCTCGTCTTCATCGAGGCCTCGGCCGCCCTGCAGCGGGGCGAGAAGGTCGGGCTCGTCGGCCCGAACGGGGCCGGCAAGACCACCCTGTTCCGGATGATCATCGGCCAGGAGCAGCCCGACGAGGGCCAGGTCGCCGCCGACCGGGGCATCACCATCGGGTATTTCAGCCAGGATGTCGGCGAGATGGCCGGCCGCAGCGTCGTCACCGAGGTGATGGACGGCGCCGGCCCCGTGAGCGCGGTGGCGGCCGAACTCGCCGAACTCGGCGCGGCTCTGGCCGACCCGGACCGCGCCGACGAGATGGAGGCCCTGATCGAGCGCTACGGCGAGGTCCAGGCCCGGTTCGAGGAGCTCGACGGCTACGCCCTGGAGGGCCGGGCCCGCGAGGTGCTCGACGGCCTCAGCTTCAGCCAGGAGATGATGGACGGCGATGTCGGCGCCCTCTCGGGCGGCTGGAAGATGCGCGTGGCGCTCGCCCGCATCCTGCTGATGCGCCCGGACGTGATGCTCCTCGACGAGCCGTCGAACCACCTCGACCTCGAGAGCCTGATCTGGCTCGAATCCTTCCTGAAGGCCTATGACGGCGCCCTGCTGATGACCTCGCACGACCGCGAGTTCATGAACCGCATCGTGACCAAGGTCATCGAGATCGACGGCGGCGCGCTCACCACCTATTCGGGCGACTACGCCTTCTACGAGGGCCAGCGGAAGCTCAACGAGGCGCAGCAGCAGGCCCAGTTCGAGCGCCAGCAGGCGATGCTCGCCAAGGAGATCGCCTTCATCGAGCGCTTCAAGGCCCGGGCCTCCCACGCCGCCCAGGTGCAGAGCCGGGTGAAGAAGCTCGACAAGATCGAGCGCGTCGAGCCGCCCCGGCGGCGGCAATCGGTCGCCTTCGAGTTCCAGCCGGCGCCCCGCTCCGGCGACGATGTCGTGATGCTGAAAGGCGTCCACAAGCGATACGGCAGCCGTACGATCTACGAGGGCCTCGACTTCTCGGTGCGCCGCCGCGAGCGCTGGTGCGTGATGGGGATCAACGGCGCCGGGAAGTCGACGCTGCTGAAGCTCGTCACCGGCACCACCACACCGGACGACGGCTCAGTCACGGTCGGCGGCAGCGTCAAGCTCGGCTACTTCGCCCAGCACGCCATGGATCTGCTCGACGGCGACCGCACTGTCTTTCAGACCCTGGAAGAGGCCTTCCCGCAGGCGGGCCAGGGGTCGCTGCGGGCGCTGGCCGGCTGCTTCGGCTTCTCGGGCGATGACGTCGAGAAACGCTGCCGGGTGCTTTCGGGCGGCGAGAAGGCCCGGCTGGTCATGGCGCTGATGCTCTACGATCCGCCGAACTTCCTGGTGCTCGACGAGCCGACCAACCACCTCGACATGGGCACCAAGGAGATGCTCATCACGGCGCTGGCGAATTACGAGGGTACGATGCTGTTCGTCTCCCACGATCGGCACTTCCTGGCGGCCCTGTCGAACCGGGTGCTTGAGGTGACGCCGGAGGGCATTCACCAATACGGGGGCGGCTACACCGAATACGTGGCCCGCACCGGCCAGGAGGCGCCGGGCCTGCGGGGCTGATGCGCCGTCACCGCGAGGGCGGCGAAGCGACTCCGGCTGCGACGTCTCCAGACCTCGGCACGGGATCGCATCGCGTCGCTCGCAAGGGTGGACGCCGTCCCGACGCCCTGCGACTGGCGCGCCGCTATCTCCCCGGAACGCCCCGCGCTAGGCTTCGCCGAAACGGCCCGGGTGAGACGCCGTGCGACGCCTGCTGAAATTCCTCCACACGATGGGGTCCGCCGGGCTGCTGGGCGCGATGGCGTCCCTGGTGGTCATGCTGAGCCTCGCGCCCGCGCCGTCCGCCCTGGCAGGATACGCGGCGATGCGGGGGGCGATGGGGGCCGTGGCCACCTGGATCTTCCTGCCCGCCCTGGCCATGACGCTGATGTCCGGCCTGCTGGCGATGGCCCTGAACCGCGCCTTCCTGAATGCCGGCTGGGCGTGGCTGAAGCTCGCCACCGGGATCCTGATGTTCGAGGGCGGCCTGGTCTACATACAGGGACCGATGAAGCAGGAGGCCGAGCTGAGCGCCCGCGCGCTGGCCGGTCTCGTCGATCCTGCCCTGCTCGCCGTATCGCTTCCCGGCGAGCGCGGCACGCTCTGGGTACTGCTGGCGGTCGCGACCGCGAATGTCGCGCTCGGCATCTGGCGGCCGCGGATCCTCCGAATCCCGCAATAGGTCAGCACGCCAAGGAATGTCATGTTAGCCGGCAATAGAACTATTTTCCGATACAGAAGCCGCTGAACAGCCGATCGAGCACATCCTCGACGCCGACATGGCCCGCGACCTCGCCCAGCGCCCGGACGGCGAGCCGCAGATCCTCCGCTGCCAGCTCTGGCAGACCACCTGCGCCCTTGAGGAGGCGGTCGAGATGGGTGACGCAGGCTTCGAGCGCGGCCCTGTGGCGAGCGCGGGTGATCAGCGCGTCGCCGGTGCCGAGGCCGGATTCGGCCGCGGCTTGGATGTCATCGAGCAACGTCACCAGCCCTTCGCCCGTTCGGGCCGATACAGCTACAAGGTCCGCGTCTCGCGAGTTTTCTGAGCCGGCAAAAAGATCGGCCTTCGTGTGGACCCATAGGATCGGATTACGGGTTGGCCCAAGCTCGGGGACCGTCCCATCCGGGGGCACCAGCGCGATTACGAGATCGGCCGTGTCGATCCGCGCCCGGGTCCGCGCGATGCCCTCCGCCTCGATCGGCTCCGCGGTCTCGCGGAGGCCGGCCGTGTCAACCAGGAGGACGGGAAGGCCGCCGAGATCGAGCCGAACCTCGATGGCGTCGCGGGTCGTTCCGGGACTGTCCGAGACGATCGCCACGTCCCGTCGACTCAGCGCGTTCAGCAGGGTCGACTTCCCGCTGTTGGGCGCCCCCGCCAAGACCACGGTGAATCCCTCGCGCAGGCGTTCGCCCCTTTGCCCATCATGCAACGTCGCGGCGATTGCCTCCCGAAGGCGCGCGGCGCGGTCGAACAGGGCGGCATCGAGCCCGGCATCGTCCACGTCGCCCTCATCGGCAAAATCCAGCGCGGCCTCCGCGGCGGCGAGGCAATCGATCGCCTCCGCACGCCACGCGGCGACTTGCCGGCTGAGGGCGCCATCGAGCTGGCGCAGGGCCTGGCGGCGCTGACCCTCGGTCTCGGCATCGATCAGGTCGGCGACGGCTTCGGCCTCAGCCAGATCCATTCGACCGTTGAGAACGGCACGGCGCGTGAAGGCCCCCGGCTCGGCCGGGCGGCAGCCCGGAAGCCGGGCGAGGGTGGCGAGAACGCGCATCCGCACCGCTGCGCCGCCATGGAGGTGCAGTTCTCCCATATCCTCGCCGGTATACGTGTCCGGCCCGGGAAACCACGCCACCAGAGCCCGGTCGAGTTCGGCGCCGTCGGACGGATCGCGAAGGCGGCGCAGCGACAGCCGTCGGGGTGTCGGCAGCCTTCCGCCGAGGGTGACCAGCACGTCGTGCGCGGCCGGGCCGCTGATGCGGATCACCGCGACGGCGGCCCGGCCGAAGCCGCTGGCCGGCGCGAAGAGAGTCTCGGTTGCATTCATGGTCCGACAGGGCCGCGCGGTAGGGCAGAGTTTCACGTGAAACAAGCGCTGGTGCCCTATACCATCCCGGCGTCGCGCTGCTGCGCCGGGTCGAGGCGTCGCGACATCGAACCGGGATGCGTCATGCTTTTCAGGACCCGCCGCGCCGTCAGCCTCGGCCTGCTCGCCGCGCCCTTCGCCCTCCCCCTCCGCGCCGCCGAGGCGGAGCCGGATTGGGGCGCCATCGAGCGTCGGCTCGACGGCCGACTGGGGATCTCGGCCGCCACCGCGGACCGCGTCCTCAGCGCCTACCGTGCGGACGAGCGGTTCCCGATGTGCAGCACCTTCAAGGTTCTGGCTGTGGCGGCGGTGCTGGCACGGGTCGATGCCGGCCGCGAGACCCTCGACCGGATCGTCGCCTACGGTCCCGGCGACCTCCTGAGCTATGCGCCGGTGACCCGGACGGCGCTGGAGGCCGGCGCAGGAAGCGGGCAAATGCGGGTCTCGGACCTCTGCTCGGCTGCGATCGTATGGAGCGACAACACTGCCGCCAATCTGCTCCTGGCCAGCCTAGGCGGCCCGGAGGCGCTGACCGCATGGCTCCGTGGGACCGGCGATCCCGTCACGCGCCTGGACCGGACCGAGCCGACCCTCAACACGGCGCTCCCCGGTGACCCGCGCGATACGACCACGCCGGGCGCCATGCGGACGACCCTGGGCCGGATCCTCTTGGGCACCGTTCTGTCATCGGCCTCGCGCGGCCGGCTGGACGCCTGGATGGGCGCCTGCGAGACCGGTCGCAAGCGGTTGCGGGCCGGGCTGCCGTCCGACTGGATCGCGGGCGACAAGACCGGGAGCGGCGATAACGGTTCGGTCAACGACGTGGCGATCCTGCGGCCGCCCGGGCATGCGCCGGTGTTGGTGGCGGTCTATCTCACCGGATCGACGGCCTCCGCGGAAACCATCGCGGCGGCCTACGCGGAGATCGGCCGGATCGTCGCCGCGCGAGTCCATTCCGCCTGACCGGACCAACCATGAAGACGCCCGCCAAGACGACCCGTGCGACGCTCGCCCTCGACAGAGCCGGCATCCGCCACAGCCTCCATGTCTACGCCTACGATCCGGACGCCCCGCGCATCGGCCTGCAGGCCGCGGAGGCGCTCGGGGTCGCGCCCGGACGGGTCCTGAAGACCCTGATGGCCGCCGTGGACGGGCGGACAATCTGCCTGCTCGTGGCCTCCGACAAGGAGGTGTCAATGAAGCGGGTCGCCGCCGCCTTCTCGGGCAAGGCGGCCGCCATGCTCAAGCCCGCCGATGCCGAGCGGCTGACCGGCTACCATGTCGGTGGCATCAGCCCTCTGGGGCAGAAGCGGCCGGTCCCGACTGCGATCGATGCCGGGTCCCTGACGGAGCCGGGGGCCGACATTCATGTCAACGGCGGCGGCCGGGGATTGCAGATCCGCCTGACCGAGGGCGATCTCGTCGCCGTCCTGAAGGCTCTCGTCGTGCCGCTCACGTGACGGCGCGGTAATCGTCCGTTTACCCTGCCGTCGCACGGTGCCGCCTTTCGGCGGAGGTGAGGCGGCATGCGGGCGACGGGGCGCAGGGCGGTCACGGCGCTCGGATTCGTTCTGCTGCTCGCGGGAGCCGGCCACGCGGCGGATCTCGACATCCGCGGCACCGCCGAGATGGGCGTGCGGGCCAGCCCGCGCTTCTTCCCGCGCAATGACGGGCTCGACCGTCGCCCGGTCTACGCCATCCGGTCCCGTGTCGTGCCGGTGGGCTGCACGCCCAGGCGGGTGCCGGTGCCCACCAACGCGCCGGACGATCCGAGCTATGTCGGCTCCGAATACGGCCTCGGGCATCCGAGCTATTACGGCTTCACGCCGCCGCTGGGCGTCGACGATCCGTTCGGGCGCTCCCTCCTGCCCTACTGCCCCTGACGCCGAGACGCGCGGCGCGCCAGATCTCGCGACGCTCCCAGGCCGTACCGCGCAGGCCGTTCCCGGATTGCCGGATTCCACCTGCCCGCATCATGCTCTAGACCGGCCCTGCCCTCCCCCGGAGCCCGTCCCGTGTCCGAGCCGACCCTTCAGTCCTTCCGTGACCTCGCAGCCCTGCGTGGATGCGTGGCCGCGTGGCGCGCGGCGGGCGAACGCATCGTCCTGATCCCGACCATGGGCGCCCTGCATGACGGGCATCTCGCTCTCGTGGCCGAGGCGCGGCGGATCGGCCGGCGGACGGTGGCGAGCATCTTCGTCAATCCGACCCAGTTCGGCCCCAACGAGGATTTCTCCCGCTATCCGCGCGATCTGGAGACCGATCTGGCCCTGCTGGCGCAGGCGGGTGCGGATGCAGCCTGGACGCCCGGCATGGAGACCATGTACCCGCCGGGCTTCGCCACCCGGATCGAGGTCGCGGGCCTGACCGAGGGATTGTGCGGACCGTTCCGGCCCGGCCATTTCGCCGGCGTCGCCACGGTGGTGACCAAGCTCCTCAACCAGGTCCGGCCGGATGTCGCCCTGTTCGGCGAGAAGGATTTCCAGCAGCTTCGCGTGATCCAGCAGGCCGTGGCGGATCTCGACCTCGCGGTGGAGATCCGCGGCGTGCCGACGGTGCGGGAGCCCGACGGTCTCGCCCTGTCGTCGCGCAACCGCTACCTGTCGGCCGAGGAGCGTGCCGTCGCGCCGAAGCTTCAGGCCGTGCTGGCTGAGATCGCGGCCGCCTCCCGCAACGGCACCCCCGTGGCCGGCCGGATCGCCGCCGGACGGGCCGCGCTCGAGGCGGCAGGGTTCCGGGTCCAGTATCTTGCGGTCTGCGACGCCCGGACCTTGGCGCCGGTGGAGCGGGTGGACGGCCCGGCCCGCGTGGTCGCCGCCGCCTTCCTGGGTCGGACCCGGCTGATCGATAATCTTGCCGTGTAGGCCGGCCGGGCCCGGACCGGACAGGCAGGGCCGGCCCAACCATGCCCGGGCATGATTGCGCCTCAGCCCTCGACCCGCTCGTCAACCACCTCCGTCATCCGGCCGCTCACCGGAGGTTGTGGCCGCCGGGTCACGGCGCCCCGGCGTTTCGGATTTTGCTACGTCATGTGATTGGCGCCGCCCCGCCGACCTGCTCTCTGCTGGTGCCGTGATCGGAACGCGCACCGCACCGGCCGTCCTGGCCGCATCCCTCGCCTTGGCGGTCCCCGCCGGCGCCGGGGAGGACGCGTTCGAGGGCATGGCCGGTCCTTACGGCGAGCGCCTGCGCTACGACGCGAAGGGGCTGACCCTCACTTTCCCCGAACCGGACGTGGAGCTCCAGATCGGTGGCCGGCTGCACATCGACGGCGGCACCGCCGGTTTCAGCCGGCCGAACCTGCCCGAGGCCTTTCCCGACAACGTCGCCGTGCGCCGCGCCTGGATCGAGCCGACGCTCACCATCGGCCGCGACTGGGTCATCGCCTTCCAGTACGATTTCGCCGACCCGATGCTGCCGATCAACGATGCGTTGGTCGCCTGGAAGGGACTGCCGGACACGATCCTGACCCTCGGCAACATGAAGGAGCCGTTCAGCCTGGAATGGCTGCAGAGCAACAACGACATCCTGTTCGTCGAGCGTTCGGTTGCCAATGCTCTCGTACCGGAGCGCCGATTCGGCGTCGCGGCCGGGCATCACGGGCAGGCCTGGACCGCGGTGGCCGGCGTGTTCGGCAACGCCGCCAGCAGCGGCATCGCCGGGGACGGCGTCGCGGTGGCGGCCCGCGCCACCGTCGCGCCGATCATGACCGCCGACGAGACCCTCCATCTCGGCCTCGCCGGGATCGTCCGCAGTCGGTCGCGGTCCGACGGCGCCTTCAGCTTCTCAAGTCCCGCCGGAGCCTTCCTGTTCACACGCCCCCTGGTGGATACCGGCGATCTCCCCGACGCCGCCACGGTATCGCGGGTCGGCGCCGAATTGGCCTATCGCCGCGGTCCGTTGCTGGTGCAGGCGGAGTATGTCCGCGCCGCGTTGCAGCCATTCCGCGGCCCCGGCCAATCCGGCTCCGGGCTCGACTTCCAGGGCGGCTATATCGAGGCGGCCCTGGTGCTGAATGGCGAAGGCCGCGGCTACGCGCTGACGCCTCAGAGCGGCACGACCTACGCGACCTTCAGGGGCGTAACGGTCCCGGAGGCGCAGCGGGTCTCCCGGGGCGGGATCGGCGTGTTCGAACTGGCCGCGCGCTACAGCGCCGTCGACCTGAACGCCCGCGGCTTCCGCGGAGGCCGCGAGCGCGACGTGACCCTCGGCCTGAGCTGGTATCCCGAGCCGAATCTGCGGCTGATCGGGAACATCGTCCACGGGCGCGTGCAACCGGGAGAGGCCCAATCCGAGACCCTGGGCACGGCTCCGTTCTCGGTCGACACGGTGATCGCGCGCCTGCAGATCTACTGGTGAGGGGCGAACGGCCGGCCGCTTCCTCGTCCGATGGCCTTACACGGCGCGGCGCAGAACCGATCGGAACGGGCGCCGCTCGGGCTCCGGGGGTGGCGTCGGCTCCTCGGACGGCGGAGTCGCCAGGACCTCCGCTCGCACCGGACGCGGTGCCGCGAAGGCCGTTCCCTGCGCGAACGGCACGTCGAGGTCGATCAGGTCCGGAACGTCGGCCTCGTCGGCGACGCCGGTGGCGACGACGCGGATCCCGGCCCGGCCGAGGGCCGGTGCGGTGTCCTCGATGGCGATGTCCGACAGGCGGCCCCGGTTCGCGCCCGGCCGCAGCAGCATCTCCGCCGGCACCTTGACCTGACCGATGCCGAGCGCCGCGAGTTCGGCCGCTTCAAAGCGCAGGTCGTCCGGGCGGTCGAGGCTGAACCCGATCCGGCCCTGCAGGGGCGCGAGCAGGCCCCGCTGGCCGGCGTCGAGGCGGCGCCAGCTCTCCTGCGGCAGGGCGATGGTCAACCCCGCCAGGGCCGGATCGTCGGCGGCCGTGCGGGCCAATTCGCGCAGGAGGCCGGGCTCGAACAGCGACAGCGGCGACAAGCTGTAGGTCAGCAGGGTCTCGCTGCCCCGCCGGGCGAGGTGACGCGCCACGATGGAGGCGCGCTGGAGCATGCGGCGATCGAGTTCGGTGGTACGGCCGTAGCGCTCAAGCACCGGCAGGAAGGCGTCGGGTTCGGCCGGCGGCGTCCCAGGACCTCCGATCCGCAGCCGGGCCAGCGCCTCGTAGGCCACGACCTTGCGCTGGGGCAGGGTGACGACGGGCTGCAGGTGGATTTCCAGGCCCTCCCCTTCGAAGGCCGCGATGATCGCGGCGTCGTCGAGCGGGGTCGCGGTGAGCCGGGGCGGGATCGGGCGCGGCGGGATCGGGCGCGGCGAGATGGACGGCGCCGGATCCCGGACGGTTTGCCGGTCCGTCGCGGCCGGCTGCGGCACCGACGGGATGCGCTCGGGCAGAGCGGCCGGCGCCTGCGGATGCGCCGGCGCTTCTGGGAGATCCGCGGCGGGCATCGGATCGGGCTGATGCCGGAGCGCCTGCGCCGGCGCGATCTCGCGCGGAGCCTTGAGGCTCGCGATCTCGGAATCCTGGTTGCTCACCACCGTGGTGAGGTCCCGCACGATGCCGCTGAGGAGCCCGAACTCGACGGTCAGTTCCTCGATCTGCGCCCGAAGGGTGGCCTCGGCGACCTCGGGCCGCGGCTGAGCCGCCGCGGCGGCCGCCGCCGTCTCGACCTTGAGCAGGCGCCGGGACAGCAGATCGACCTCGCCGGACAGCTTCTCGCAGCGCGCCTTCAAGGTGGCGATACGGGTCAGGGCGAGAGAGCCGGCCGCGGCGGCCGCGGCGCCGAGCGTCAAGGCGCTCCAGAGCGGCAGGAACACCGCGAACGGCCCGAACACGACGAGCCCGAGTAGGCCGACCGTCAACAGCCCCGCGTACCGGCCGAGGACCGGGACCATCGTCTGAACACCTGCCAGGAACGCGCGCCGGCCGCCGGGGAATATCCCGAGCGAACCCCACCGGGCGCGAACCGAATCGCAGGATCATTGGCCGGGCACACCCCGGCCGGCAAGGCTCAGGGAGGGTGATGGTGCGATGCCGCCTGTTAATTTCGGGGGGTGTGACGCCGGCGCCCGCTGGAACGTTGCGGAATCATCACGGCGGGTCCGATTGCGAGGCCCTCCGGGGAGGGTTGCGCGGCTTGCGAATGCGGCGGGGATGAAAAAGGATCATAAAGCGTGGCCATGACGTCCGTCCCCCTGCGTACTCCCCGATTTCGCGCTGTTCTCGGCGCCGGCACGCTGCTCGCAGCCTTCGGCACGACAGCGCTGCAGGCCGCAGATCTCGGCGCGGACCTTGCGCGCCCGACGCCGACCTTCGCGATGGTCGATCCAAACACTTGGATCGTCACGCTGAGCGGCTCGATCCAGGCCGTGCCGCGCTATCCGGGCGCCAGCGACTACACCGCCGTCGGCTATCCCTCGATCGACATCCGGCGGGTGGGCGAGCCGCGCCGCTTCTCGACGCCAGATGACGGTTTCAGCTTCTCGCTGTTCGACTCCGAGTCGTTCCGGATCGGTCCGACCGCGCGCTTCGTGCCCGGGCGCTATTACGGCGACGACCGGCGCCACCTGTACGGCTTCCGCGACGCACGCTTCGCGGTCGAGCCGGGCGTGTTCGCGGAATTCTATCCGGTCTCCTTCATCCGGACCCGCGTCGAGGCCCGCCAGGGCGTTTACGGCCATCACGGCACCGTCGGCTCGGTGGCAGCCGACTACCTGATCCCGGCAGATAAGCTCCTGTTCTCCATCGGGCCGCGCTTCAACATCGGCGATGCCAGCTACGCCCGGAAGTATTTCGGGGTCTCCCCGATCGAGGCGGCGCTGAACGGGCGCGTCACCCCCTACGACCCGCGCAGCTTCTACTCGGCGGGCGTACTCGGCGGCGTCACCTACACGCAGAGCGAGACATGGGCCTATACGGCCTATGCCGGCTACACCCGGATCCTCGGCGCCTCCGGCGACAGCCCGCTGGTGCGCCGCCCCTTCGGCAACCCCAATCAGTACCAGTTCGGCCTGCGCATCGATTACGCCTTCCGGATGCCGGCGCCGTTCTAGGCCGCCGCGGCGGCTTGCACGGGTCCCACCGGCTCCCGACATTGCGGCGACACGGATATGGAGGCCCGGATGGACGAGACGCGCGCCGACCTGCTGATGCGGGTGGAGGGCATGACCTGTGACGGCTGCGCCGCCGCGGTGACCCGCGCGGTGAAGCGGATTGATCCCGCGGCGGATGTACAGGTCGACCGGGACGGCGCACGGGTGGCGATCCGCACCGACGCGCAGGCGCTCACCATCGCCGAGGCCCTGACTCAGGCCGGCTACACCGCGACGGCCATGACCGGCTGAGACGGCCGGGATCGGCTGAAGTCGCTCAGTCTCCGGATCTGGGCCGGCAGGCTGCGGCAGCTAATGTCGCGGCGCCCCACATCGGTGCAAGGAGCGCGAGCAACGCGGGCACGCGCGACGCTTGTGCGCGTAGCGCAACTGGGTTGCTGCGCCCCGCTCGCAGGGACGGCGACCTTGCTGGGCTGGATTCGGGACGATGGTTGCCGCCGTGCCGAGAAGGACCGCTCAGGAGCGGCTCAGGAACATCCCGGTGAGCAGCAGGGCGAAGCCCGCGAGGCCGAACAGGCCCTCCTTGCGCTGGGTCCTGTCGAGGAAATGAGCGGCGGCGCCGGCCGCACAACAGGCGGCCCCCAGGCCGATTGTCAGCGAGGACATCTCGAGTCTCCTCATCCCGCGTCGCCCCGCGACGCGGCGAAACAGCCCCCCTCATGGGCCTGCCGGACGGCGCTGTCCGTTCAGGATGGAGTCACGGCGCAAGATTTGCACGGTCCGGCGAGACTGGCAAGCGATCATCATTAAGTTCTCGCCGATCCTTCGAGAGCAATGCTTGAGGGAACGATAGATCTTTGCGGTGCGGTCGCGCTGAATACCGTATTCACATTCACCGCATCGCGCGACGGCCGCGCGCGGGATGCCGATCCGGTGCGGCTGCGGACGGAATGCGTTGACCGCCGCGCCCGCGCCCGCTTAGACCACCCGGCGGACCCATGGGCCCACGGGTCCCTCCCGCAGGGAACGCGGGTGCGCACCGACCCGCAGCTGCGGCGGGACTTCTGCGAGAGGCTGCTCGTCACCCCATGCTCACCACCTCCCCCGTCCGGTTCGACGTTGCGGTCGTCGGCGGCGGCCATGCCGGCGTCGAAGCCGCCGCCGCGGCCGCACGCTGCGGCGCGCGCACCGTGCTGGTCACGCACGATCCGACGACGATCGGGGCGATGTCTTGCAACCCGGCTATCGGCGGCCTCGGCAAGGGCCATCTCGTGCGCGAGGTCGATGCCCTGGACGGCCTGATGGGTCGGGTCGCGGACGCCGCCGGAATCCAGTTCCGCCTGCTCAACCGCCGCAAGGGCCCGGCGGTACGCGGCCCCCGGACCCAGGCCGACCGCAAGCTCTACGCGGCCGCCATGCAGGAAGCGGTGGCCGAGACCGACGGGCTCACGGTGATTGCGGGCGCCTGCGAGGATCTCACCTTCGGCGCGGAGGGCCGCGTCAGCGGCCTCGTCCTGGCGGATGGGCGCACCCTCGCCTGCGGGGCCGTGGTGCTGACCACCGGCACCTTCCTGCGCGGGCTGATCCACATCGGCGAGCGGCAGATCCCGGCGGGTCGCGTCGGCGAGGCGCCGGCGATCGGACTGGCCCAGACCCTCGACCGCCTGGGCCTCCGGCTCGGTCGCCTGAAGACCGGCACGCCCCCGCGTCTTGACGGACGGACCATCGATTGGGCCGGCCTGGAGATGCAGGAGGCCGATGCCGAGCCGGTGCCGTTCTCGACCCTGACCGAGCGGATCACGACGCCGCAGATCCGCTGCGGCATCACCCGGACGAGCCAGGCCGTCCACGACCTGATCCGCGCCAACCTGCACCGCTCGCCGATGTATTCCGGTGGAATCGCCAGCCGGGGGCCGCGCTACTGCCCGTCGATCGAGGACAAGGTGGTGCGCTTCGGCGACCGGGAGGGGCACCAGATCTTCCTGGAGCCCGAGGGCCTGGACGACCCGACGATCTACCCGAACGGCATCTCCACGGCCCTGCCGGAAGAGGTGCAGCATGCTCTCGTCCGTCTGATCCCCGGGCTGGAGCGGGCCACGATCCTGCGCCCGGGCTACGCCATCGAGTACGACTACGTCGATCCGCGGGAACTCGATATCGGCCTTCAGGTGAAGCGCCTGCCGGGCCTGTTCCTGGCCGGCCAGATCAACGGCACGACGGGCTACGAGGAGGCTGCCGGCCAAGGGCTGGTGGCCGGGCTCAACGCCGCCCGGCACGCGGGTGGACTCGGCATCGCGGGCTTCGATCGGGCCGAGTCGTATCTCGGCGTGATGATCGACGACCTTGTGACCCAGGGGGTCAGCGAGCCCTACCGGATGTTCACCTCGCGCTCGGAGTACCGGCTGTCCCTGCGGGTCGACAATGCGGATGCCCGCCTCACGCCGCGCGGGATCGCGCTGGGCTGCGTCGGGGGATATCGGGCAACCCGTTTCGCGGCCGGGCAGGCGGCCCTGGACGCGGCCCGCGCCCGCCTCGAATCCGTGAGCCTGACGCCGAGCCAGGCCGCTTCCCATGGGATCAACCTGAACCGCGATGGCATCCGCCGCACCGGCTTCCAGCTGCTGGCCTATCCGGAGATTGCGTGGTCTACCCTGGCGGCGGTCTGGCCGGATCTCGCCGATGTCGCTCCACGGATCGCCGATCGGATGAAGACCGACGCGACCTATGCGGTCTATCTCGACCGGCAGAACGCCGACATCGCAGCCTTCCGCCGCGACGAGGCGGTGCGCCTGCCCGCGAGTCTGGATTACGCGGCGATCAGCGGCCTCTCCAATGAGATGCGGGTGAAGCTCGAGACCGTGCGCCCCGGGACCCTGGGACAGGCAGCACGGATCGAGGGCGTGACCCCGGCCGCGCTGACCCTGCTCGCCGCGCATGCGCGGCGCGGCGCGCGGTCGGCGCCGGCCCTGGATCAGCTGTCGGCATGAATGACCCGGATCGCGCCCGCATCCTGGCGGCCTCCCGTGTTTCACGTGAAACAGCCGAGCGGCTGGACCTCTACGTGGCACAGCTGCGCCGCTGGCAGCCGATCAAGAACCTCGTCGGCCCGGCGACCCTGACGGAGGTCTGGAGCCGCCATATCGACGACGCATTGCAGCTGCTCGATCTGGCACCCGGCGCCCGCACCTGGCTCGACCTCGGCTCCGGAGCGGGCATTCCGGGCCTGATCCTGGCCATCGCCGGCCGGGAACGCGGCATCCGGGTCGACCTCGTGGAGAGCAACGCGCGCAAATGCGCCTTCCTCACCGAGACGGCTCGCCTCACCGGGGCCCCGGCCCGGGTGCGCAACACCCGGATCGAGGCCGTGATCGACGAGTACGTCGGCACCGAGGTCGTCTGCGCCCGCGCCCTCGCGCCGATGGCACAGCTCCTCGCCTGGACCGAGCCTCTGTTGAAAACGGGCACCACCGGCCTGTTTCCGAAGGGCCGGGACGTACAAGCCGAATTGACCCAGGCCGGCGCGCAGTGGACAGTCGTTAACGACCTCGTGCCGAGCCGGACCGATTCCGATGCCCGGATCGTGCGCGTCACTGCCCTCGCCGCCCCGAGCCACCGATGAGCGAAGCGATCCTCGGCGATCCCGCCGACCGGTCCATGGATTCATCCATGCGACGCCCTCTGCGCGTTCTGGCGCTCGCCAACCAGAAGGGCGGCGTCGGCAAGACCACGACGGCGATCAACCTCGGCACCGCCCTGGCGGCGATCGGCGAGGACGTGCTGGTGATCGATCTCGATCCGCAGGGCAATGCGTCAACGGGTCTGGGCATCGACCGCGCCAAGCGCAAGGTGTCGACCTACGAAGTCATGGCGGGCGAGGCCTCCCTGGCGCAGGCCGTGGTCCCGACGGCGGTGCCCCGGCTGTCGCTGGCGCCCTCGACCATGGACCTCCTCGGCCTGGAGCTGGAACTGGCCACCCTGCCCGACCGCGCGCACCGGCTGCGCGGCGTCCTGAAGAGCCTCACCCAGGCGCCGAGCCTGAGCCGGATCAGCTACGTGCTGATCGACTGCCCGCCCTCGCTCAACCTGCTGACCATCAATGCGCTGGCGGCCGCCGACGCGGTGCTGGTGCCGCTGCAATGCGAGTTCTTCGCCCTGGAGGGGCTCAGCCAGCTTCTGCGCACCGTCGAGCAGGTCCGCGGCGCCCTGAACCCGAAGCTGACGATCCAGGGCATCGTGCTGACGATGTTCGACCCGCGCAACAACCTCTCCGCCCAGGTCGTGGCGGATGTGCGCGGGTTCATGGGCGACAAGGTCTACGAGACCGTGATCCCCCGCAACGTCCGGATCTCCGAGGCGCCCTCGCACGGAAAGCCGGCCTTGCTGTACGACCTGAAATGCGCCGGCAGCCAGGCCTACCTGCGCCTCGCCTCGGAAGTGATCCAGCGCGAGGGCCGGGTTCCGGCCGCGGCCTGATTGATTTGAGCCCCCTCCGGTTCGAAGAGGGGGGATGTGGAGCGTGACACGGGTGGCGATCATGGCGGAGGAGGGGGCGAAGCCTCGACTGGGGCGCGGGCTCGCGGCGCTGATCGGCGATTTCAACGAGGCCGGCCGCGCGTCGGCCAAGGCCGAGGAGCAGCGCAAGGTTCCGGTCGAGTTCCTGCGTGCCAACCCGCGCAACCCGCGCCGGAGCTTCGCCGAGACGGAACTGTCCGAACTGGCGGCCTCGATCGGCCAGCGGGGCATCATCCAGCCGATCGTGGTCCGCCCGATCGGCGACGTGCCCGGGACCTTCGAGATCGTGGCCGGCGAGCGGCGCTGGCGGGCCGCCCAGCGCGCCGGCCTCGACGAGGTGCCGGTGGTGGTGGTCGAGATCGACGACCGCGGCTCCCTGGAATTCGCCATCTTGGAGAACGTCCAGCGCACCGATCTCAACGCGATCGAGGAGGCGTCCGGCTACGAGCGCCTGATGAAGGATTTCTCGTACACGCAGAAGGAGTTGGCCGAGATCCTGGGCAAGAGCCGCAGCCATCTGGCCAATACGCTCCGGCTGCTCAACCTGCCGCTCTCCGTGCAGGAGCGGGTCTCCGCCGGCGAGCTGACCGCCGGACACGCCCGCGCCCTGCTGGCCGTGCGCGATCCCGAGGCGCTGGCGCGCCGCGTCGTGGCCGAGGGCCTGTCGGTCCGGGATGTGGAGGCCATCGCGTCCGCGGAGGCTGCCCCGGCCGAGACGCCCCGTCCCGGTCGCCCGCGCCTCTCGGCCGAGCGCCCCGCGACTGTGCGCGATCTGGAACTCCGGATCCACCGGGCGCTCGGCGTCCCGGTCTCCTACAAGCCCAAGGATGCCGATTCGGGCGAGATCCGCATCCGCTACGAGTCCCAGGACGAGCTGCAGGCCCTGCTCAACCGGTTCAAGGTCTCGGACGCCTGAGGCCGGCTCCGGCCGCACGGTCGGGTCTCGCGGGCTGTGCGAACGGTGTGACGCGACCCGGACATGGCGGGCGCGATCCGGGATTGGGACGGCTCTCCGGATCGCCTTGCCGCGCGATGATGCGGAAGGCTGCCGGGTAGTCCCCCTCAGTGCGCCCGGCGCAGGTCCGGCACAAAGGCGGCGAGCCGGTCCCGAAGGGCAGGTACCCGCGGCGGCGGCGCCGGAGGCCAGCTCAATCCGAGCGGCCCCGGGGCTGACCGCCGGGCCCCCGTCCCGCTTCGACCCGGCTGCCGTCAACCCCGAGCACCAGAGTGGCGCGGTGCCGGTCGCCCTCTCCTGTACGGCGCAAAAGGCCCGCCGGCTGGGAGACTGGGCCGCCGCAAGGGCCTCGCTGCTGTTGATCACGATCCGCGCGCCGCTGCGGCCCCCATAGGCCGGGACCTGCGTGTCGAGGAACTCGCTCAGCGCGTTGGGAAAGTAGATCTGCCCGGTGAGCATCGTGCGCCCGTCGAGGAACGCCTTGACGTGGATATGCTTGGCGCGACCCACGTACCAGCCGGGATAGATCGTCTCGAACCGGACCCGCCCCGTCATGTCGGTCGTCTGGCTGTCGCGCAAGCAGGTCCGACCGCGTATCGACGTTCCCCGCCCCCTGCCCCGCGTAGCCGACTACCGGCCCTCGGCGTCGCAGTGCCAGACGTCGATCCGTCTCCCCGGCAAGGGCGCGCAGTTCGCTGCCTCGACCACCCGCCGGGCGAGCAACAGCGGGATGCCGGGGCGATCCTGCCGGATATCGGCGGGCACGAGCCTCAAGTCCCGGCAGAACGGGCCTTCAACGGCCTGCGGGATCAGAAGGCGGGCGTAGGATCCCGCCCCGGACGCGCCGGCACACGGCACATCGCGGAGGCACCGAGAACAGCCGGCAGGCTGCGGCGCGAGGCGGGAAAGGGTATGGCGGCGCGATCAGGAGGGTGGTCCAGATCGGGCGATAGAGGGCCGAAATCTCGCGATTGTGTCCGTCCGCCTGTCGACACCGGCGCCTTCCGTCGCGGACCGAAGAAGGCGTGCCGTGCGTATGGTGCACGGCTCCGGGCCATTGTCGCTCCGGTATCCTCCGCCGCGGAGAGGCCTCCGCTGCCGCAGACAATGCTCTACCGCCGCCGCCGCGCCCCCGCCTCCGCGACCCGCAGAAGGGCCGCCGAGGCCAGCGCATGGGCCAGGTCAGGCTCGGCCCTCCGGCAGGCAAGGACGGCCTCCTGCAGGGCCGCGACGGCCTGCCGGAGGGTGCCGGGCGGCCAGGCGCCGAGCTGGCCCTCGATGCTACCCTTGCGCTTGAAATGCAGGCCCCGCCACGTCGCGACCATCATGGCGGGTGTCTTGTCGGGATTGTCGAGGCGGGTGGTGAGCAGCGTCAGGGCGTGCCGCAGCGCCGAGCCCAGCACCACCCCCGGGTCGAGGCCCTCGTGGCGGAAGCGCCGGTAGTCGCGCTCCACCGCGTCGCGGCGGCCGTCGAAGGCGGCGTCGATCAGGGTGTTGAGCACGCTCGCCGCGACGTCGCTGGTGACGGCCTCGACATGGTCGAGGGTCACGGTCTTGCCACCCTCCCCCGCGGCGTAGAGGGCGAGCTTCTCGATCTCCATCAGGCTCGCCCGGCGGTCGCCGCCGAGGCTGCGGGCCAAGACCTCGCGGGCGGCCCGATCAATGCGCAGGCCGCGCTCCTGAAGGGTCCGCTCGATCAGGTCCGAGAGGGTCCGCTCGTCGTCGGCATAGCAGGGGATCGCGAGCGCCTTGGGAGAGCGTTCGCACAGGGTGCGCAGCGGATTGTTTCTGGCGAGGTCGCCGGCCTCCACGACGATGCGGGCGTCGGCGACGGTCGCGCCGAGCACCGCCTCCACGGCGGGCGCGTAGTTGCGGGTGCCGGGCCGGACCCAGATCGATCGGCGGCCGCCGAACAGGCCCATCGTCCCGGCCTCGTCGCACAGCCGGCCCGGATCGGCCGCCAGGGTGTCACCGTCGATCCGCACCAGTGCGAAAGGATCGGCCGGATCGTCGACGAAATCCTCGGCGAGCTTCCGAGCCCGCTCGGTGACCAGACCGGTATCCGGCCCGAACACGAGGATGACGGGGATGCGCGGATCGGGACCGCGCCGGATCAGCCCCTCGATTTCACCGGCCTTGACCGCCGTCACGTCGGATTACGGCTTCGTCGAGAGCACGGCGGCGAGGCGGCTCTTGATCTGATCGGACAGCACGCCGGCCAGACGGATCTCGGCGTCGCGCGCGGCCCGCTGGCTGGCGAAGCGCTGGACCGAGCGGTCGTAGGTGGCGGTCGAGGTGGCGACGCCCTCGGTGTAGACCTTGGTGCCGCTCATATCCTCGAGGCTGTACTTGATGTTGGCCACAAGGGTACCGGCCTCGGCGCGGCCGGTGGTGGAGGAGACGATCGGGGTTTGCACGATCTCGGAGCCGGAGAGCTTCAGCCGGTAGCGCTTGGTTGCCGGATGGCCGGACCCGTCGAGGTCGAAGACCAGCTCGCTGCGCAGGTAATGGCCGAGGCGCTCCTGGCCCTGGGCCATCGCCACGTCGTCGACCTGGACCGAGGCGAGCAGCGCCTGGACGGATTCTCCCGAGGCGGTCGGCCCGTAGAGCGGCCGGAAGCAGGCCGAGAGGCTCAGCGCCAAGCCGGTCGCACAGGCGAGGCGGGCGATCCGCCCCGCGATGGAAACTCCCGAACCCACCATACGCCGTCGTTCCGCCCCTGCATGTCGGATCGTTCTAGCGCGGACACGGCGTTCCGCGCCACGACGCTACGGATCAAACGTTACGATTCCTCTGCGGCAAGAGCGTGGTCGTCCTGTTTCCGAACGCCGGGCTGCCCCGGGACGGAGCGCCGAGGATCGGTCGCGACGCCTAGGCGATCGCCGCGAGGTAGGCCGAGACCGTGACGACGGCCAGGACCGTCGAGACCAGCACCACCGTGGCGGTCAGGTCGGCCTCGCGCCGGTAGAACTCCGCCAGCATGAACGGCCCGGTGCCGGTGGGGAGGGCCGCCATGAGCACGGCGGTGTGCAGCAGGAGCGGCGGCAGGTCGAACACGTAGCGGCCGAGGCCGAAGGCCAGCAGCGGATGGAGCGCGAGCTTGAGGCCGACGAGCAGCGCGGCGGTGCGCCCCTGCCCGCCCCCGCTGTGGCGGGGCTGGGCCAGGAACAGGCCGAGCGCCACCAGGGCGCAGGGCGCCGCCGCGCCGCCGAGGAGCTTCAGGAACGTGGCCACCGCCTCCGGCACGGTCAGCCCGGCACTCGGCACCAGGGCGCCCAGCGCCGGCGCCACCAGCAGCGGGTTGCGCACGAGGGAGCGCACGACCGTCCACCAGACGGGCTGGCGGGCCCCGCCGCTCCGGCCTGTCGCGGCCGCCTCGCGCCGCAGCCCGGTCTCGATCAGCACGATCGCCACCGCGAACACGCCGCAGACCGTGAGGATCGCCGCCACCGTAGTGGGCGCGAGCGCCTCCGGCCCGAAGGCGACCAGCGCCAGGGGGAAGCCCATGAAGCCGGTATTGGCATAGCCGGCGTTGAGCCCGTCCACCGCGGCATCGGCCAGCGGCCGCCCCTCCCCGCGCCGGATCAGCACCGTGAGGGCGAAGACCGCGAGGCTGCTGAGGCCGAAGGCACCGATGAAGCCGGGCCTCCAGATGGCAGCCCAATGGGCGTGGGCGGTCACGTCGAACAGGAGCGCCGGCAGAGCCAGGAAGACCACGAACCGGTTGAGTTCGGTGGTCGCGGCGGCCCCGAGCACACCGATCCTCCGGGCCAGCCAGCCGGCGAAGATCAGCGCGAAGATCGGCAGCACGACCAGAAGGGTCGAGAGCATGGCGGGCCCGGATCGAAGGACGACGTCCGGGCCTTAGGACGGTTTTCGATCCCGGCTCCAGTGTCGGGGGCGGGGACCTGCCATGCCGCCGCCCCCGCGCAAGGCGGCTACCAGCGATAGATCAGGCTGCCGATGACCGTCGCGGGCGCACCGCGAAAGCAATTGCCGAACGCGCAGGTGTTATAGGTCCGGTCGAAGATATTGTAGGCGTTGATCTGCGCGCGGAGACCTTGATACTTCGGGTCGATCGCCGCGAAATCATAGGCGACCAGGGCGTCGTAGAGTGTCACGGTCGGATTGCGAACCGTGTTGTCGTCATCGGCGAAGCTCGTGCCGATGTAGCGGATGCCACCACCGACCGTCAGCCCGCGCAACGGTGAGGAGGTCGGGAACGCGTAGGTCAGGAACGACGTGTAGGTGTCGCTGGGAATACCCGACACACGATTTCCATCCTGCGTCGCTCCCGTGAACGAGGTCTGGCTCAGGAACCGGAAATCCAAGTGCGTATAGGCGATGGTCAGGTTGGTGCCCGGCGCGAGATTGGCCGTGGCCTCGGCCTCGAAGCCGCGGGAGCGCACGGAGCCGGTGGCCGCCTGGAAGGCGATATTGGTCGAGTCCGTCCGCAGGATGCTCGACTGCACGATGTCAAACCCCGCGAAGGCCGTCTGGATGTTGGTCCCGGGGATCAGGTACTTCACGCCCGCCTCGATCTGGTCGCCCGTCGCCGGCTTGAAGGCTTGGCCGCGCACATCCGTGCCCACCTGCGGCGTGAAGGTCGTGGCGTAGCTGGCATAGGGCACGAGGCCGGGGGCCAGGAGGTAGTTCAGACCGACACGGCCGGTGAAGGCGGAATTGTCCTGGCTCGTCACTGCGCTGACGGGCGAGGTCCGGTTGTCCTGGAAGACCCAGTCGTGACGGCCGTTCAGCGTCAGCACGAAGTCGCCGAACCTGGCCTGATCCTGCAGGTAGACGCCGATCTGGTCCTGGGCTTGGCGCGTCGGGCTCGCGAGGACCGGGGTCGGGATGAATTGCTGGCCGTAATTCTGAGTGATCAGGTTGAGGGCGGGTGCGGGCCCGGCGCCGAACCGGTTGCTCAGGCCGTAATGGGCGTAGTCCACACCCGCCACCAGGGTATGGGCGATCGGGCCGGTGGTGACATGCGCTTCGATCTGGTTGTCCAGGGTCTGCTGAACCAGCCCCTCGCGGATGTAGCCGGTAGAGCGGGCACCCAAGGTGCGCGCCTCATTGATCGAATCGATCCCGGTGTACTTCGCGCTCAGGAAGACGCCGTAATGCCGGAAATTCTGGCGGACGATCAGGTCGTCCGAGAAGCGGTGCTCGAAGGCGTAGCCGACGCGGTACTGCGTCTGGTCGAGACCAGCGAAGCGGGGGTCGCCGCTATAATACTTGGTCACGCGGAAACCGGGATCATTGTAATAAAACACAGTCGCCGGCGTATTTCGGACCTGAAACTCGCTGAGGAAGGTGAGGGTCGTATCGGCCGAGGGCTTCCACGTGAAAGCGGGGGCAATGTTGAGTTGGTCGTCGTTCGTGCCCCGGCCGATGAAGGTCCCCGCCTCCCGACGCACGCCGGTCAGGCGGTAAGCCATGGTGCCGTCCGTTCCCGCGATCGGGCCGCCGAGATCGAAATTGCCCTGGAAGCGGTCGAAGCTTCCCGACTGAAACCAGACCTCGCCGAACGGCGCGAAGACCGGCCGCTTCGACGTGACGTCGAGAATGCCGCCCGGTGAGCCGAGACCATACAGGCCGGAAGACGGGCCCCGCAGGACGGTGACGGCCTCCAGACCGTAGGGCTCGATGCGCGGGAAGATGAAGCCGCTCCCGATCTGACGCAGGCCATCGCGATAGATGCCCTGGTTGGAGAGCACGTCGAAGCCGCGGATGAAGACCTGATCGAAGCGTGGGTCGAAGCCCGAAACGTTGATGGTCGCGCCCGGCACGTAGGCGAGGGCGTCGCTGAAGCTCTGGACGTTGCGGTCGTTGAGCTGCTCCCGGGTGACCACCGAGACCGATTGCGGCGTCTCGATCAGGGGCGTGTTGGTCTTCGTGGCGGTGGGGCTCACCCGTGCCACGTAGCCGGTGACGCCGGAGGGGCCGCCGCCGCCGCCGCTGGTGGCCGAACTGTTGCCGTCACCGCCGCTGATATTGCCGCCGCCGCCGAGGGCGGTCGGAGCCGCAGCGGCCGGACGGGTAGCCTCGACGGAGATCTCGTGGAGCTGCACGGCAGCGCCCTGCGCGGCAGCCGACTGGACGAGGGCGATGCTGGTCAGAGCCGTGGTGGCAAGAAGCAGTCCGGGCGGTGCGGAATGAAACGACATTGGAGCCCCAGAAACACGCCTCAGACGGCGCCTAAGGCTCCGGTAGCACCATTCACAGCCACTTGATCAGGCCAAAAACGTGTTGAATATCACACACTTAGAAGTCTTCAAATCTGGAACGGTTCGCGCCTAGAACTCGAGCGGCGGCTCCCGCAGAGCGTCGGTCTCGCGGGTGCAGGCGGCCTGATCGGGCGCGGTGACGGGGGCCGCCATGGCGCTGCGGAGTTCGGCCCGGGCCTTGTCGAGATCTGCCCGGAAGGCCGCATCCCCCATCAAGGCGGCAAAAACCGCAGTGCCGGTGAGGCGGCCCGCCGCCACGTCGCTGAGCCAGTGCACGCCGCAGACGATCCGGCTCTCGCCGTAGGCCCGGCCACGGACCAGGATCGGGGTCGCCTTCTCAGGGACCAGGGAGGCGAGGATCAGCGCATAGGCCCAGCCCTGGGTGGCGTGGCCGGAGGGATAGCTGAAGCTGTCGGCCAGGGCCTGGCTGCGCTGCACGCAGATCGGTGCCTCGTTGCCCACGAAGGGGCGCAGGCGGCGGTAATGGACCTTGGGGGCCCGCGTTGCCCGGGCGAGGTCGAGGCGGGCGCGCTCCAGAAGGTTGATCACCGCCGGCACCCGCGCCTGATCGATCCGGGTGCCGAGCACGCAGGCGAAATTCTCGAGCACCGCAGCGGCGCCCTCGGCCACGTCGTTCGCGGCCAGGTCCCAGCGGGGGGTCCCCTTGAGCACGCGGGTGCTGTTGAAGGCCGCCCGATCGGCCTTGTCGAGGGGTGCGTCGTGGGCCGGCGGGGAGGGCAGGATCTGGACGGCGTCGGGCAGGGCCGCGTCCGCCAGGTAGGGCTTCACGGCCGGCTTGCCCGGCTTCAGCGTATCGGCGCCGAGAGACGGGGCCGCTTGGGTCCCCGGGGACACTGGGCGGGGCGCGTCCTCGGCGCGGACCGCGACGGACAGGAGGAGGGCGAGGGCTGCCGGGGCGAGGAGAGGCAGGGTCGGCGTGCGCAGCATCGGATCCGGGGCTCTATCGGACGGAATCTGCGGGACGCGCCCGCTGCCGGACCAACGGTTCAGCCGGCCCATCCAGTCCCTGCACAGGCGCGCGAATCTGTCCAGGGTGACGGGGCCGGTTCCCGCCGCCTGCCACGCGCGGTCCGGTGCCCTTCCCGCCCCGGTCAGGCCCCCAGGATCGCGGCGGCCACGGCGCCCGGATATTCCTCGTGGGGGCTCAGGGCGCCAGGGATCGTGGCGCCGGTCACGCGGCCGCCCGCGATGAGGGCGTCCATCTCGGCTCCCGAACGCCGAGGTGCATGTTCCGGGCGCAGAACCAGGGTCGGCGGCAGGCCGTCGCCGAACAGAGCCAGGAACGCGTCGCGGCTGCCCACCGGGTCGAGGCCACCGGTGACGAAGGCGGCGGTGCCGAAGCGGCCGTTGCGCTGCCGGGTGATCGCGTGCTTGTCGCGGATCAGCGCCGGCGTGATCCGGGCGGGATCCGCAAAGACATGGGCCCGCATCATCCGGCCGATGATCGGCGGGCTGATGTTGATCCGGTAGAGCGCCTCGCCGAGGATCGGCGCCTCCACGGCCCGGCGGATGCGCGGGAACCAGTGCGCCCGCCCCGGCATCGCGGTGGGCAGCGGTCCCCGCCAGGTCGGTGCCACCAAGACCAGCCGCCCGAAGGCCTGCGGATGGCGTCGCGCCGCCGCCATGAGGTAGCCGGCGGCATGACCGGCCGCGATGCCGAGGGCGTAGGGGCCCGGCGCGGCGGCCAGCAGGGCGTCCAGGAAGGCGTGGAAGGTCTCCGGAGCCAGCGAAACCCGGTTCCGCGGGCGGGCGCCGAACCCCGGCCAGTCGGGGATGAGGCAGCGATACTCGGTCCCCAGAAAACCGGCGAGGTCCCGCATCTCGGCCCGCGCCGAGATGGTCGACAGGGCGGGGAGCAAGAGCGCGTCCGGTCCCGCCCCGATCCTGTCGCAGGGGGTCGGCACCGTCCGGCCCGCCACCGTGAGGTTCAGCTCCGGCGTCTCCATCGCGCTCCCGCCAAGTCCCCAAAAATCAGGTGCGCAGCAGTTCGTTGATCGCGGTCTTGGACCGCGTGCCGGCATCGACGCGCTTGACGATCACTGCGCAGTAGAGGCCCGGGCCGGGCGAGCCGTCCGGCAGCGCCTTGCCGGGCATCGTGCCCGACACGACCACGGAGTAGGGCGGAACCCGACCGTACATCACCTCGCCGGTGGTCCGGTCCACGATCTTGGTGGAGGCGCCGATATAGACGCCCATGGACAGGACGCTGCCCTGGCCGACGATGACGCCCTCCGCCACCTCGGCACGCGCCCCGATGAAGCAATCATCCTCGATGATCACCGGGTTGGCCTGGAGCGGCTCCAGCACGCCCGCGATACCGGCGCCGCCGGAGATGTGGCAGTTCTTCCCCACCTGCGCGCAGGAGCCGATCGTCACCCAGGTATCGACCATGGTGCCTTCGCCGACATGGGCGCCGAGATTGACGAAGCTCGGCATCAGCACGGCCCCGGGGGCGATGTAGGAGCCACGGCGGACGAAGCAGCCCGGCACCGCCCGCAGACCCGCGGCGCGGAATTCGGCCTCGCCCCAGCCGGCGAACTTGGAGGCGACCTTGTCCCACCAGGGCGCGCCGCCCGGGCCACCCTCGATCGTCGCCATGTCGTTGAGGCGGAAGGAGAGCAGAACCGCCTTCTTCAGCCACTGATTGACCACCCAATCGTGGTTGCCGGACTTCTCGGCGACGCGGGCCTTGCCCGAATCGAGCAGGTCCAGAGCCGCCTCGACCGCCTCGCGCACCGCACCCGTGGTGGCGGTCGAGATGGTGGCACGGTCTTCCCAGGCGGCTTCGATGGTCTGGGCGAGATCGGAATGGGGCAGGCCGGCCTGGGACATGGAACGGGTCAGAACTCTTGCAGCGGGAGCCCGTGCTTACAAGCGGCCACCGGAGCTGTCACCTGAGGAGATACCGTCGATGACCTCGAGGAGTTCGCGCACCTGATCGAGATCGGTCACCAGCCCGACGAGGTCGTCCGCCAGGGTGTCGTGGACGGCCTGCGCGGCGGCGGGGAACTCCTCCAGCACGCGGCGCATCAGCATCGGGGTGATCCGCATCACCGCGGCGCTCCCCTCGGCCCGGGCCTCGGTCGGCCGTGTGCCGCGCACGAACAGGGCGAGCTGGCCGATCAGCGCGGAGCGCCCGGCCCGCACCGTCTCGGCTCCCTGAACCCGGGGCGCGAGCCGGATCGTCCCCGCCATCACCACGAAGCCGCCATCGGCCGGATCGCCGCGCGCGAACAGCAGGTCGCCGTCCGCGAGATCGCGGCGCTCCGCCGCGAAGGTCAGCAGACGGAGGGCGTCGCGGTCGAGAAAGCCGAACAGCGGTGCGGCCGCGAGGATCGCGATGTCGTCGTCGAGCCCCAAGAACGCCTCACCACCCTGCGCATACGCGAACCCGCCGGATCGCCTACACGTAAAGCTTCAATTCGTCAGGGCAGCAACTTGTATCCGCCGCCCTCCGTCACGAGGATCGCGGCGGTGGCGGGATTCGGTTCGATTTTCTGGCGCAACCGGTAGATATGCGTCTCCAGTGTGTGCGTGGTCACCTGGGCGTTGTAGCCCCAGACCTCGGCCAGCAGGGTGTCGCGGTTCACTACGGCGCGGCCCGCCCGGTATAGGAAGCGCAGGATCGCGGTCTCCTTCTCGGTCAGCTTGAGCTTCGAGCCGCGCTCGCCGACGAGCAGCTTGGCCCCCGGCTTGAACGTGTAGGGACCGATCTGGAACACCGCGTCCTCGGAGGCCTCGTGGCTGCGCAGATGCGCGCGGATCCGGGCCAGCAGGATACCGAACTTGAACGGCTTGGTGACGTAGTCGTTGGCGCCGGCCTCCAGCCCCTCGACATGGTCCGCCTCGGAATCCTGGGCGGTGAGCATGATGACCGGGCCGCGGAAGCCGCCGGCGCGCATCCGGCGCACGGCCTCGCGCCCGTCGAGGTCCGGCAGACCGACATCCATCACCGCGAGGTCGATGCGCTCGGCGGCCACTCGCCGGATCGCGTCCATGGCGTTCGCCTCGGTGAAGACCGTGAATTCGTCGCAGAGATCGAGCTGTTCGGTCAGGGTATCGCGCAGGATCGCGTCGTCGTCGCAGATCAGCAGGCGGTAGGCGTTCGGCATCGTCCGGGGCCCCAGTGCGTGCTGCGGGAGGGGCGATGGGCCGCCTGTCGGGTGCAGCATGCGATAATGTCGGATCTCGGCAGGATCGCGCGACGATCCTACCCAGGCTTGTGTTTCCGCATCCTTTCGCCGACGCGACAAGCACGCCGGCCAGCGGGTTGCGGGATCGAGGCGCGCCAATCCGGGATCGCGGGTTCGGTCCCCGCGGCGAGGCGGGGGGCTGGCACATTCCCGAATCCCGGCTCGGCGGCCCAGGTTCGACCAAGAGATAGGGCGCGCTTTGTGGCCGGAAGTTGCCTTGCGCGCAATTTTTCACCGCTTCGAAGTATGGATCTCGGGCATAAGGCCCGCCGGACCGGACGGATTCGGGAGGACGGACATCATGCGGCGGCCGAGTAGGGGACCCGTCCGTCTGACCCTGAGGGAGATCCGCGTGCGGGCGCTGGTCACCGACCGCCGGCGCGGCCAGCTCCTCGTCGGCCCGGCCGTGATCCCCTGTGCCCTCGGATCCGGCGGCATGGTCTGCGACAAGCGCGAGGGCGACGGCGGCTCGCCGCGCGGCCGCTTCCGCCTGCGCGACGGCGCCTACCGGCCCGACCATCTCGGGATCCGGCCGCGCACGGCGCTGTCCTTGCGGGCCACCCGGCCCGATGACGGCTGGTGCGACGATCGCCGGGACCGCCGCTACAACCGGCCGATCCGCCTGCCGGCGCCGGGCGTCAGCGCCGAATCGATGTGGCGCGGCGACGGGCTCTATGACGTGGTGATCGACCTCGACTACAATCGCGGCCCGATCCGGAAGGGGCGCGGCTCGGCGATCTTCCTGCACATCGCCCGGGATGGCTACCGCCCCACGGAGGGCTGTGTCGCGCTGGCCCGGGCCGACCTGCTGCGGCTGCTCCGGCGCCTCGGGCCGCGGACACATCTGCGGATCGGCTGAGGCTCACGCCTTCCGGGTCCGGGCTCCGAAGATCGCGGTCCCGACCCGGACATGGGTGGCGCCAAGCTGGATCGCCGCCGGGAAATCCGCGCTCATCCCCATGGAGAGGATCGGCAGGTTGTGCGCCTTCGCCAGCCGGGCCAGCAGGGCGAAATGCGCGGAGGGCGGATCCTCGGCCGGGGGGATGCACATCAGGCCCTGGATCGCGAGCCCATGGGTCTCGCGGCACTCGGAAAGCAGGGTTTCGAGCTGGTCCGGCAGGACCCCGCCCTTCTGGGGCTCTGCCCCGGTATTGACCTGGATCAGCAGCTTCGGGGTCCGGCCGGACCGCTCGATCTCCTTGGCGAGCGCCGCCGCGAGCGACAGGCGGTCGAGGGAGTGGATCACGTCGAACAGAGCCACCGCCTCCCGGGCCTTATTGGATTGCAGCGGCCCGACGAGGTGCAGCTCCACATCGGGGTAGCGGGCCCGCAGGTCCGGCCATTTCGCCATGGATTCCTGGACGTAGTTCTCGCCGAAGACCCGCTGCCCGGCCTTGAGGGCCGGCAGGATGCCCTCGGCCGGCACGGTCTTGGAGACCGCCACGAGCTGGACCTCGGCCGGATCGCGGTCCGAATCCTCGGCCGCCTGGGCGATCGCCGCCCGGACCTCGGCGAGCCCGGCCGCGACATCGGCCTGTCCGACGGGGAGCTTCTCGGTCTTGCGACCCATCCCGTCCGTGTGCGGGGCATTCGGGTCGGTGATCGCGTCGTCCATCATGGGCCTGTCCTGTCGCTGGCGGGGGCCGCGGCTCCCCCGTCGACCTATGCCCTCACGCGCGCCGCGCAAGCCCGAATCGCGCCTTCCGTTGACCGGCTGCGGCGCAGATATGCTACGGGGGCGCAACCGTGCCGCGGCTCCCTCCAGCCGGCCGCCGAGCCCCTGACCCAGCCGGATCCATGACCAGCACCGCCCCCCAACCCGTCGAGCGCTACAACGCCAAGGATGCCGAGCCGCGCTGGCAGGAAGCCTGGGCCGCGCAGCGGCTGTTCGAGACGGACAACAGCGACCCGCGCCCGAAATACTACGTGCTGGAGATGTTCCCCTATCCATCGGGGCGCATCCATATGGGCCATGTCCGCAACTACGCGATGGGCGACGTGGTCGCCCGCTACAAGCGCGCTCGCGGCTTCAACGTGCTCCACCCGATGGGCTGGGACGCCTTCGGCTTGCCGGCCGAGAACGCCGCCATGGAACGCAAGGTCAACCCGCGGGACTGGACCTACGCCAATATCGCCTCCATGCGCGACCAGCTGAAGGCCATGGGCCTGTCGCTCGACTGGAGCCGGGAGATCGCGACCTGCGATCCGGGCTATTACAAGCACCAGCAGCGCATGTTCCTGGACTTCCTGGCAAAGGGCCTCGTCACCCGCCGCACCGCCAAGGTGAACTGGGACCCGGTGGATCACACGGTCCTGGCCAATGAGCAGGTGATCGACGGCCGCGGCTGGCGTTCCGGCGCCCTGGTGGAGCAGCGCGAGCTGACCCAGTGGTTCTTCAAGATCACCGATTTCGCCGAGGACCTGCTGACCGCCCTCGACGGGCTGGACCGCTGGCCGGAAAAGGTCCGGCTGATGCAGAAGAACTGGATCGGCCGCTCGGAAGGCCTGGAGGTTCTTTTCGCACTGGCCCGACCGCCAGCCGGCGCGCCCGAATCGGTAACCGTCTACACGACCCGGCCCGACACGCTGTTCGGCGCCAAGTTCCTGGCGATCGCGGCCGACCATCCCCTGGCGGCCGCCCTCGCCGCGGACCGGCCGGACCTGCAGACCTTCATCGAGGAGTGCCGCCGCACCGGCACCGCGCAGGCCGCGATCGACACCGCCGAGAAGCACGGCTTCGACACCGGCCTCACGGTCCGCCATCCCCTGGACCCGTCCTGGGAGCTGCCGGTCTACGTGGCGAACTTCGTGCTCATGGAATACGGTACCGGCGCGGTGTTCGGCTGCCCGGCACACGACCAGCGCGACCTCGATTTCGCGAACAAGTACGGGCTCGGCAACACGCCGGTGGTCTGCCCTGAGGGTCAGGATCCGGCGAGCTTCGTGATCACCGACACCGCCTATGTCGAGGACGGGCGGATGATCAACTCGCGCTTCCTCGACGGGATGAGCACCGACGGGGCCTTCGAGGCTGTGGCACAGCGCCTGGAAGGGGAGGGGGTCGCCCAGCGGAAGGTACAGTTCCGCCTGCGCGACTGGGGCGTCTCCCGACAGCGCTACTGGGGCTGCCCGATCCCGATCATCCACTGCGAATCCTGCGGTCCGGTCCCGGTGCCGGTGGCGGACCTGCCGGTGAAGCTCCCCGAGGACGTGTCCTTCGATCAGCCCGGCAACCCGCTGGAGCGGGACGCCGCGTGGCGCAACGTGACCTGCCCGCAATGCGGCGCGCCGGCCCGGCGCGAGACCGACACGATGGACACGTTCGTCGATTCGTCCTGGTACTACGCCCGGTTCACCGCGCCCTGGCTGGCGGACGCGCCCACCGACCGGGCCGTGGTCGATCGCTGGCTGGCGGTGGACCAGTACATCGGCGGCATCGAGCACGCGATCCTGCACCTGCTCTACGCCCGGTTCTTCATGCGGGCGATGCGCGAGACCGGCTGGGCCGGCACGTCCGAGCCCTTCGCCGGCCTGTTCACGCAGGGCATGGTCGTCCACGAGACCTACAAGGACGCGGCCGGCGCCTGGGTGCCGCCGGCCGAGATCCGTTTCGCCACCGAGGAGGGCGAGCGCCGCGCGTTTCACGTGAAAACTCAGGCACCGATCACGATCGGCCCGATCGAGAAGATGTCGAAGTCGAAGAAGAACGTGGTCGACCCCGACGACATCATCGCGAGCTACGGGGCCGATACGGCACGCTGGTTCATGCTGTCCGATTCGCCGCCCGAGCGCGACGTGATCTGGACCGAGGAGGGCGTGCAGGGCGCGGCCCGGTTCGTCCAGAAGGTCTGGCGCCTGGTGAACGCCGCCGCTCAGGCGACCGGCGACGGCGCTGCGGATCTGCCGCTGCGCAAGGCCGCCCACCGGGCGCTCGCATCCGTCCAGGACGATATCGAACGCCTGCGCTTCAACCGCTGCGTCGCCCACATCTACACCCTGGCCAACGCCCTGGAGGACGGGTTGCGCGGTCCGGTCTCGGCGAGCGCCGCGCGGGAAGCCGCCGGCATCCTGGTGCAGCTGATCGCCCCGATGATGCCGCACCTCGCCGAGGAATGCTGGTCGGTCCTCGGCCGCGGCAACCTCGTCGCCCAGGCGCCCTGGCCGGAAGCCGAAGCGGGGCTCCTCGTCGAGGACGAGATCACCCTGCCGGTCCAGATCAACGGCAAGAAGCGGGCGGACGTCACCGTGCCGCGCGACGCCGACGCCAAGACGGTCGAGGCCGCCACCCTGGCGCTGGAGGCGGTCCAGAAGATCCTGGAGGGCAGGGCGCCGCGGAAGGTGATCGTCGTGCCGGGGCGGATCGTGAACCTGGTGGTGTAAGCCTCGGGCGGCGACGTCTCGCCGCCAGCGTCCTGCCAACCGCCCCCTCATTGAGATACCCGCGTCGGTGGGCCTCGAAGGAGGGCCCCGGGGGAGCGCGGCGATGACTGGATGGCTCCTTCGGGGCCTCCGCAGCGCTCCGGCACCTCAGGATGAGGGGGAGAATAGGAACACCGCCGCTCGATCCGTTACGGCGCCGCCAGTTCCGGGTCCTGCCCGCTGGCGGCCAGGCCGCGTCGGACAAGCCCGTCCTGCTTCGCCTGCGCGATGAAAGCCGCAAGGTAGGCTGCCCCCGCCGGGCGTCCGACCGGCAAGCCCATCGCCTGCGGGATCTCCATGAAATGCCCCGGCAGAAGCCGTACCTCCGGATGCGCCGCCGCGTAGGCGGCGAGCGGCTGGTACACTCCCGCCGCCACGTCGAGCCCGTCGCGCGCGAAGGCCGCCACCGCCTCGGCCGAGGTCGGTGCCCGCACCAGGGTTGCGCGCGTCAGGGCGCGGCTGAGGAACAGGTCGTAGGCGCTGCGGCGCCCCACCGAGACACGCACGCCGTCGCGGTCGACCGCCTCCCGGCTCCGGATCGGTGACACAGCCGGCACGAGGTAGCTGCCGGCGATCAGCACGTACGGCTCCGTAAAGCGGATCCCCTCGGCGCGCTTCGGATCGATTGCCAGGAAGCAGATGTCCCAAGCCCCCGCTCCCGCCGAGCCCGAGACTGCGCCCGCCCCCGGATAGGTCACGAGCGCCACCGGCACGCCGAGCCGTGCTGCCAAGGCCCGGGCAAGATCCACCGACACCCCGATGGGCCCGTCCGGGCCCGGCTGGGCGAGCACCGGGTTGCCGAGATTGATCGCCGCCCGGAGCGTCCCGGTGGGAACGAGATCGTGCAGCACTGTCCCGTCGGGAGGCATCGGTACCGTCTGCGCGTGAGCCACGGTGGACAGGGTGAGCAGGCCGAAGGCCGCGACGAGTCGCATGGCGGATCGCCGCGGCTCAGGCCCGCCGCGCCTGCCCGGCGGGCGCCCGCGCCGCACCCTGGGCGGGCCGCCGGCGCCGCCGAGCCAGCATGTTGAGGCCTTCGACGCCGGCCGAGAAGGCCATGGCCGTGTAGATGTAGCCCTTCGGCACGTGGGCGCCGAACCCCTCGGCGATCAGCGTCATGCCGATCATGATCAGGAAGCCCAGGGCCAGCATCACAACGGTCGGGTTCCGGGCGATGAAGGCCGAGAGCGGTTCGGCGGCGGCCAGCATCACGACCACGGCGACCACCACCGCGACCATCATCACCGGCACGTGCTCGGTCATGCCGACCGCCGTGATGATCGAATCGATGGAGAAGACGAGGTCGAGGAGCAGGATCTGGCCGATCGCCGCGCCGAAGCCGATCGTCCCGCCGGCCGACCCCTCCGCCTCGGGCTCGGGATCCACCGTGTGGTGGATCTCCTTGGTGGCCTTCCAGAGCAGGAACAGGCCGCCGCCGATCAGGATCAGGTCGCGCCACGAGAAGGCCTGTCCGAACACCGAGAAGACCGGCTCGGTCAGGTGCACGATGAACGCCACGGTTCCGAGCAGCCCCAGCCGCAGGATCAGCGCCAGCCCGATCCCGATGCGCCGCGCCCGGGTCTGCTGATCGGCCGGCAGTTTGTTGGTCAGGATCGAGATGAAGATCAGGTTGTCGATACCGAGCACCACCTCCATCACCACCAGAGTGGCGAGGGCAGCCCAGACGGCGGGCTGACTGGCGAGCTGGATCAGGTCGGTCACAGGCGGGATGCCTCGCTGGTCGGGAACAGACGGCTGCCGAGGGCCGTGAGGTCGAAGGAGTTCGGGCCGCGGACCGGCTCGGGCGCCAGGACCTGCAGGATCTTCGGGAAGACCTTGAAATGGGCGGGCGTGTGCGTGGTCAGCTCGCCGTCGGTGTTCACCGGGCGAGGCCTGCGCGTCGAGAGCCGGATCTCCTGGGCGTGGAACGCCCGCACGTCGGCCGCCCGACCCTGGGTGCCTCGCCGCAGGGCGGGCAGCAGCGCCAGGAGCCGCCACCAGTGCTTGATCTCCAGGCTGTAGAAATCGAGCTTGCCGTCATCCACCGCGGCACGCTCCGCCACGGTCATGCCGCCGCCGTAGTGCCGGCCGTTGCCCACCGAGACCTGGATGGTCGTGACCCTCTCGACGAGGCCGTCATGCTCGATCGTGACCGTGAAAGGCCGCACCCGGCGCAGCACCCGGACGGCCGCCACCGTGTAGCCGAGCACGCCCCAGGTCTTCTTCGATTCGGCCGTCAGCTCGCCCGCGAGTTCCGCCGAGAAGCCGATGCTCGCCACGTTGAAATAGTAGTGGCCGTTGACCCAGCCGAGATCCACCGGCCGTGCCTCGGCAGTCGGGATGAAGCGGGCCGCCGCCAGGGGATCCAGCGGCAGGTTGAGGGAGCGGGCGAGGTCGTTGGCCGTGCCGAGCGGCAGGATCGCGAAGGGCAGGCCGCTCGCCACCAGGGCCGGCGCGGCGTAGTTCATGGTGCCGTCGCCGCCGCCCAGGATCACGAGGTCGACCGCGTCGGCCCGGTCGCGGATCACGTCCCGGCAATCGGCTTCCGGCGGCGGTTCCTCCGGCTCGATGCCGCCCGCCCGCAGGATGGCTCGCACCTCGTCGAGATCCAGGGCGCCGTTGCGCGCCTTGGCGTTGCAGAGCAGCAGGGCCCGGCGCTGGCGGGGGCTCATTGCGCGCTCCCGGGAAGCGGGCCGGAGGGCGACTCGGTCTCAGGTCGGGCCAAGGGATCCTCGGTGCGCGGCAGGGAGCAGGCTGTATGGAAACTCGGGAACGGCCAAAGGCCAAGACTGTCCCCGACTTGGTACCCAAACGCACGAACGCAACCCCATCATCCCCGCAATCCCGGGCTGGTCGCCGCCGCGGAGTTCGGCAGGATGTAGGCGCGCCCGAAACCCTCGTGGGACCCCGCACCCGCGCGGGCGCATTCTCCATGATGTCCGCCCCGGCCGCCAGGAAGGCACCGATGTCCGCCTCACGTCCCGCCCGTTTCCAGGCCCTCGCTCTCGGTGTGGTGCTGCCGCTCGCCTGCATGGGCACCGCCGCAGCCCAGAGCGCCTGGGTGGACCCGCCACCACGGGCTGCCGCGCCCGCCCCGGGCGCCGTGAAGGAATCAATCAAGGCCTCCGGTCCGCAGGCGCCGCAAGACGCCGCCGCCGCGCAGGCGAAGGCCCAGCCCGACAGTGCGCGCCGCGCCGAGCCGGTCCGGCAGGCCGCCAAACCCGAACCGGGTGAGGAGGCGCTGCCGAAGGCCGCGGCGACGCGGGTGTCGGGCCCGAAGCGGGCGGCCGCGCTGGAGCGTCCGCCGGTCCGGGAGACTCTGCACCGCCCCGTGCGCCATCAGCACCGGCTTGCCGAGACGCCGGCCGCAATCGGCCCGGTGCCGGTCGTATCGGCCGAGCGCGCCGCCGCCGCGCGGGCGCTGACGGCGAGCTACCTCGCCACGGTCTCGGGTTCGAGCGACACCATGGTCGGGGCCGCGACCCAGCTCTACGCGACCCGCGTGCGTTTCTACGGCCGGCCGATCACCACGGCGGCGCTCGTCGCCGAGAAGCGCAGCTTCGTCGAGCGCTGGCCGGAGCGACGCTACGCGCCGCGGGGGATGCACACTGCCTGCGATGCCGAGACCTGCACGATCCGCACGATCATCGATTTCCGCACCGCCAATCCGGGGCGGGGCGCCGTCTCCAGCGGCGAGGCCGAATTGATCCTGGAGGTGGGCTTCGCGGGCACGCGGCCTTACATCCTCGGCGAGAGCGGTCGCGTCTTGTGGCGGAGCATCCAGGCCGGAACCCTGGCCGCCTCGCCCGGCAAGGCGTAAGAGCCCCGCATCGCGTCCCTAGGTCCGGTGGCGGGCAGGGGTATACAAGCGGGCGTATCGTGGGATCGGTCCCGATGGTCGGGCGTTCCGTGAAGCGCCCGCGCGGCTTCGTCAGGGGGTTGCGGTCGGGCCTCCTTCACGCCGCGCGTCGGTGATGCCGGGATCGGGTGTATGACGTCTTCAACGGTGGTGGCGAAACAGGAGGCGGAGCCGGCCCGTCCGGCCCTCGACAGTCCCGGCCGCCTCGTCCTGCGCGAGGCGCTCCGGGCCGAGATCGCGCGCGCGCGCCCGCGCCCCGTGGCGTTCCGGACCCTCGAACTCCTGGCCGAGGCCGCCTGCGTACCCGACGAGACAGGCACCGGCCTGCGCGTTCTCGACCGCCAGGGTGCCGTGCGTCGGCGGGACGGCACATCCGAGCCGATGACCCTCGCCGACCTCGTCGCCGAACTGCGCGCGCGGCATCCGGCCCTGTTCCTGCCGCCGGAGCCCGAGCCCGACCTGGCACCGCAGGCCGCCGAAGACGCCCGCGACTCGTCCCTGCTGAGCGGCGCCTACGAGATGAAGGCGGCCACCGCCCGCTTCGTCGGGACCCAGTCCGAACGGGCCCGCACCCTGGCCGAGCGCTCCTCTGAGCAGGGCCGGGTGCTGGCGCAGAGCGCCGCCGGCCGGTTCGCCATCTTGCGAACGAGCCTGCGCGGCCAATTTGCCCGTCCTGCGGCCACCAGCGTCGACACGGGCACCGGGGTGCCTCCGGAGGTCGATCCCGCGACGGCCTGGAATACCCGCCCCGGGCGCTTCGGCGAGACGTTTCGCGACGGCTTCGGCCGTCTGCGCGACCGGCTCGGCCTCGGCGGAGACGGCACGGATGAGGGCGCACGCCGCCAACGCCGCCTGCTCCTGGGCGCCGGTGTCAGTACCCTTGTGGCAATCATCGCCGCAGGGCTCGTCCTGGAGGGCCAAGCGCCCGATCCCACGCGTCCCACCGCTCCGGCCACGTCCCGGACGGAGGTCGCGAACGGGGCCTCCCCGAACAGCCCCGCCTCGAACCCGCCGGCGGCAGCCCCCGACACGGTCACCCCGCCTCCCGAGGCCGGCGGCGAGTCCGAGCCCGACACGCCGCTGCCGCCGAATGCCGTGACGGGACAGACCCAGGTCATCGATACCGCGACCCTGAAGGTCGGCGGCAAGGTCGTGCATCTGTTCGGTGTCGAATGGGTGCGCGGCGGCCAGGCAGAGGAACTGGCCCGCTACATCGGCAACCGGCCGGTGACCTGCCAGCCCGCCCCCGGCAGCACGACCATGAACTGCCTCGTGGACGGACGCGACCTCTCCGAGGTGGTGCTGTTCAACGGCGGCGGTCGCGCCTCTCCGGAAGCGAGTCCCGAACTGGTCGCGGCCGAGGATCACGCCCGGAGCGAGCGGCTCGGCGTCTGGAAGCGCTAGACGGATGCCGACCGAGATGTTCGGCACCACGGCGGACGGCCGGCCGGTCAGCCGCCACGTGCTGAACCGGGGCGGTCTGCGCGTCGCCATCATCGATTTCGGCGCGGCTGTCACGGCCATCGAGGTGCCCGACCGGGCCGGTCACCCGGCCAACGTCGTGCTCGGCCTCGACACCCTGGCGGGCTACGAGACCGTAAGCCCGAGCTTCGGCGCCCTCGTCGGCCGCTACGCGAACCGCATCGCGGGCGGGCGCTTCAGCCTCGACGGGCACATCTATCGCCTGCCGGTGAACGAGGCGCCCAACACCCTCCACGGCGGCCCGGACAATTTCGGCAAGCGCCTGTGGCGGGCGGATCGCTCCGAGGCGACGCGCCTCGTCCTGAGCCGCCGCTCGCCGGACGGGGAGGAGGGGTTTCCGGGCAATCTCGACGTCCGGGTGACCTACACTCTGCCCGAGGACGGCGTGCTGCGCATCGACTACGCCGCGGTGACCGACCGGCCCACAATCCTGAACCTCACGAACCACAGCTACTTCAACCTGGCCGGGGAGGGGACGGGCAGCGTCCTCGGCCACATCGTCCAGGTCGAAGCGGACGCCTTCGCGCCGACGGATGCGACCCAGATCCCCACCGGCGCGATCCAGCCGGTCGCTGGGACGCCGTTCGACTTCCGCGCGCCCCGGGCCTTGGAGGCGCGGATCCGCGTCGGCGATCCGCAGCTTGCCTATGCCAAGGGCTACGACCACACCTTCGTCCTGCGCGGTCCCGTCGGGACGCTGCGGCCGGCCGCCACCTGCATCGATCCAGGAAGCGGGCGCCGGCTCGACGTCTGGACCACGCAGCCGGCGCTGCAGCTCTACAGCGGCAACAATCTCGACGGGCGGCTGATCGGGTCGTCGGGACGCATCTACCGCTCCGGCGACGGCGTCTGCTTCGAGACGCAGGGCTTCCCGGATGCGCCGAACCAGCCGGGCTTCCCCTCGGCGGTGCTGCGGCCGGGCGAGACCTTCGCGGCGGCCACGGAGTTCCGGTTCTCGGTCGTGTGAGGGCGCCACGCGCCGGCAACTTGGCCTGTGCGGCCGGGGAAACCCCTGCGGTCCGCCGGCGCGCCTACCGGCGGGCTCGCCGGCCCGCCGGAGACCGCAGGGCGGCAGACCGACTGCGCGCAGGGCTGGGTCCGGCGTTCCGCGACCACCCGCGCCGCGCAGGTCACGCCCAGGGGCGGAGCGCCCTGCAGCCCGAACTGGAGTCCAATCCGGGGCGGTCCGAAGCGGGCCGACCGCCGGTCACGGCCTCACGCCGCCCGCTCGCGCGCCTGCAGGGCCGGAATCGCGGCGGCCGGCGCCGCGGGATGGGGACGCCACGTCTCGCCGAGCACCAGAAGGGCAATCTTCACGGCGTCGAGCCGCGACGGCTCGCCCTCCGCCATGCCCTCGGTGGCGGCGACCTCCTTCAGATACTCGTCCCAGGCCCAGCGCCGCAGGATCTCCCGCTTGCAGCTCGGCAGCAGCCGGGGGTGATCGAGCACGGCGGCCGGCGTGGCGAAGACCGCGGCCGGGTTGACCAGGGCCCGCTCCAGATCGGGCAGGAAGGCAGGCACCGGATCGTCCACGGATCGATCCTGCGCCGTCGCGCGGACCTGCATAGGCGTCGCGTCCCGGTTCGAGCGCCAGACCCGCAAGGTGCTCGGCCGAACCCGGCCGGCCGGGTCGGGCGTGATCCTGTAGGCGAGTCCCTGGCGCTCCGCATAGGCCACCGCCTGCGCGCGGGTCGGGAAGGTCAGCGCCACCTCCGTGGTGAGCGGGCCGGCCCCGCCGGTCCGGCCCATCGGCGGCTCGATCTCCGCGGGCGTCTCCCGCTCAAAGGTCAGGACCCACCGTTCGGCCCGGGCGCGGCCGGACACGCCGGCGGAGCGCGCGCGGCGGCGGATCAGCGCCCGACGGCCATCGAGCCACGGTGCGCCTGCCGAAGCGGGCGGGTTGTTGTATCCGAGTCCGATCGTACCATCCTGCATGGTTGCCTCCCTGAACGGGCACGCTCAGCCGCCGAAAAGGCCGAGGCGCGCCGCCGATTGCACGCCGAAGCTCGCCGCAAAGGAGAGCAGCGCGGCGTCCCAGGCTGTCGGATGCGGGGCATCGGCCGGCGGCCCGGCCTGCGTGATCGCGCGGCCCAGCCAGACGAAGCCCGACAGGCTCAGCAGGGCGGCCAGCACCCAGGGCAGGGCCGGCACCGGGCAGGGCGCGGCCAGAGCGAGGCACAGCGCGGTGGACAGGATCCAGTTGCCCAGCACAGCCCCGTCGGTGTCCCGCACCGGCCATCCGCGGCGGCCCCGCCGAAGCCGAGACCGGATGCGGTGCCCGCCCCTCAGGTCGAAGGTTGCCATTGCGCGCCTCCCAGCTCAGTTCAGCACCGGCTCCGGTCCGGCCGGAAGGCGGCGCCAGCGTCGGCTGAAGGCCGCGGGGAAGAGCGGCTTTCGGGGCGCCGGGGATGCGGGCGGTGCCGAGCCTTCGTCAAGCGCCTGAAGGGCAGCCAGGATCGTGTCGATCGGCACCGGCTCGGCCCGGCAGCCCGGCAGGCAGCGCAGCGTCGGACAGGAATCGACCGTGCGCGCGTCCGAGGCCCAGGAGGCCAGGATCGCCCGCTTCTCGGCCCGCGACAGGCCCGGATAGCTCAGCACCTCGCGGGGATGCCGGAAGACGTCGCCCGGCGCCACGAAGGCCTCGAACGGCTCGACCGCAGGCGCCCTCAGGCTGGCAGTCGCCACCGGGCCGAGACGCTCGATCTCAGGTTGGATGGATTTCGTATCGATCTGCTGCATGCAAACCCTCCTCGTCGTGAGCAAAGGCTGAGGCGGCCGGCCCGCCCAATCGGGCGGCCCGGCCGCGGCGTCATGCGCTCAGTTCCGCGGCGGCCGAAGCCGCCGCGCTCGGACCCAGCGCAATGCTGGCTCAGTGCTTGGCAGCCGAGGCGCCGATGCCGTTGATCGCGATGCGTCGACGGCGTTCCGGCGCCTCGGCGGCGCGCGGCAGCGTCACGGTGAGCACGCCGTTGCGGAAGGTCGCCTCGGCCTTGTCCTCCATCACCGGCACCGGGAGGGCGATCGACCGCTCGAAGCGGCCGTAGCTGCGCTCGGAATAGCCACGGGCCTTGTCGGCGGTCTCCGCGCGCTTCTCGCCCTTCAGGGTCAGGACGCCGTCCGCGATGAGGAGTTCGACGTCCTTCTCGTCCAGGCCGGGAAGCTCGGCGGAGACGCGGAGCGCCCCATCAGCCTCCACCAGTTCGACATGCGGCCAGCCGAAGCTGCGGCTCGCCAAGCTTGGTACGCCGCCGAACCCGCTGAACACGTCGTCGAACAGGCGGTTCATCTCGCGGTGCAGCGTCAGGAAAGGGCTGCCCGGCTCCTGGGACAGCGCGGCCGGCGCCGGAGCAGTGTTGCGGTTCCAGGGAATCAGATCTCTCACGCTCATGGTCCTATCTCCATCGAATGCTAGGCAGTCGCGGGAACAGGCCCGCGGGTCCGCGGACCCGTGAGGGATGTCATTCATGTCGGCACGGGGGTGCCGGGCAGACGAGTCGGGTCGCCAGTCAGGCGGCCAGTCCGGCAGCCTTGGCCTCGCGGGCGATCTGGGTCGGAGCATTGTCCTGACCCGATGCGGCTGTCGTGCCGCCGATGGCGATGCGACGAGGCTTAAGCGCCTCCGGCACCTCGCGCTTGAGTTCGACGGTGAGCAGGCCGTTCTCCAGGGATGCGCCCACGACCTTCACATGCTCGGCCAGATTGAAGGTCTGGCGGAAGGTGCGGGCCGCGATGCCACGGTGGAGGTAGTGCTTCTCGCCCTCCTGGGTGGCCTTCTGACCCGAAACCAGAAGTGTGGTGTCCTGCTGAGTCAGGTCGATCTCGTCAGGCGTGAAGCCGGCGACCGCCATGGTGATGCGGTACTGGTCCTCGGCGACCTTCTCGATGTTGTAGGGCGGCCAAGCGGCCGAGGCCTCGACGCGATCGGCTTGGTTGAGCAGCTCGAACAGACGGTCGAACCCGACGGACGACCGGAACAGGGGCGAAACGTCGTAAGTCCTCATAACCACATCCTCCAACGAGCAACGTGACTACAAGCGACGCCAGACACCGTGTCCGGCGCCCTCGCGGCGAGCCCGTTTCCAGGCCTCGCACGCGCGTAACGTGCGGATCGCGGAGAGGTTCCGGGCTCGATGCAGTTTTTTGGCAGCTCTGCCGCGAAGGACGCGACGGGGCACTCCAACCCGCACACCTCAATCCCGAGGCGCGGCGGCGTCTCGAAGGAGGGCTCCAGGGATCGCGCGGCGGGCTGGAGGGCTCCTTCGAGGCCTCCGCTGCGCTCCGGCACCTCAGGATGAGGGCGTAGATGGGACCCGGGCCGCCGTTAGGATCTCGGGGTGCTCGACACCCGAGACGTCAGCCGACTGCCTCATCCACCAGGATCTCGCGCTTGCCGGCGTGGTTGGCCGGGCCGACGATCCCCTCGATCTCCATCCGCTCCATGAGCGAGGCGGCGCGGTTGTAGCCGATCTGCAGGCGGCGCTGGATGTAGCTGGTCGACGCCTTCTGGTCGCGCAGCACCACCTGAACGGCCTGATCGTAGAGGTCGCCGCCGGCCTCGCCGAAGGAGCCCTGGTCGAACACCGCGCCGTCGAGTTCGAGTTCCGCCGCGCCGGCCTTGCCCTTCGCGCCCTTCTCGGCCGCGCCCTCCTCGTCGTCGGCGGTGACGGCGTCGAGGTAGCTGGGCCGGCCCTGGCGCTTGAGGTGGGCGACCACGGTCTCGACCTCGCTGTCGGAGCAGAACGGCCCGTGC
>NZ_NPKS01000031.1:0-78332 GCF_008329595.1 Methylobacterium sp. P1-11 | reverse complement strand
GAATTGCTGCTCGACCGAGGCCGCCTGCTCCTGCGCCGAGGCGCGGATCTCGGCCGCCGCCGCGTTCAGGTCCGCCGTGGCCGCACGGTTGGTCCGCGCCAGATCCGACAGGCCCGCAACCATCGCGTTCAGCGTCCCACCCAGACGGCCGATCTCGTCGCGTCCGCCCGCCGCCAGCTGGCCGGACAGGTCGCCCGCGCCGACGCGGGCCACGAAGGCCATGACCGTCTCGAGGGGGCGCACCACGGCGCGGCTGATCAGCCAGGTGATCAGGATCGCCAGCAGCACCGAGGCGGCCAGGGTCAGGTAGATCGAGAGGCGCGAGCGCTCATAGACCTCCTGCGCGGCGCGCTGGCCCAGAGCCATGCCGCCGTCGAGCTGAGACCGCAGGTTCTTGATCCCTTCGAGGAAAGGCGCCTGCAGGCGGGTGATCTCCACGTTACGGGCCTCGACCGCCGCGACGTCCTGCCGGGCGATGGCCGCGAATTGCGCCTCGCCCAGGGCCTTGACCTCGCGGAAGGCCCCCTGGACCGCATTCGCCGCCGCCGCGATGCGGTCCCAGGACGCCACGCGCTCGAGGGAGGCCGACCGGGTCCGGTACTCGGTCGCGAGCTGGACCGTGGTGGCGAGCCGGTTCTCCACCTGAGCCGCCGTCTGGCGCCAGGTCGCCAGCAGATCCTCGGTCCCGGCCGGGCGTCCCTGCGCCTGCAGCAGCATCGCGATCACGGCGCTGCGGCGCAGGAGCCCGAGATCGCGCGCCTCGTTCCCGAGATCGTCGAGCTGGCGCAAGATCGTCATGTCCCGCCGGACGATCGCATCGGTCGTGTCGCGCACCGCGCCGATCTGCTCGAGGGCGTAGAGGCCGAGCGCCACCACCACCACCGTGATGGCGAAGAAGCCGAGGAGGATGCGTCTTCCGATCGAGAGCGACACGGGCGGGGAGGGCTCCGGTTGGGGCAGGCGGCCCGATCAGGGCAGGGCGCGGCGCAGGAGGCGGGGGAGGTCGATGACGACGAAATCGGGGCGGCCGTCGCCGGCCGAACCGGCGTCGGAGGCCGGGGCATAGACCGAGGCGGCCGCGTTGCCCAAGCCATCGGGATCCGCCACATCCGACGCGGCCGCGCCGGACGCGGCCGCACGGGCGATGCCCAGCACCCTTTCCACCGACAGGGCAAGCGGTTGCGGCTGCGTGCCGCGCAGGACGATCAGATGACCCGAAGCCGTCTCCCCGTCCGATCCGGGGTCAGGCCGACCGAGGGCCCGGGCAAGGCTGAGCACGCCGACGATCCGGCCCGACAGGGCGATGAGGCCGTCCAGCGCCGGCACCGCGCCGGGCATCGGCGTGCAGGGGCGCGACGGCAGGACTTGCGCAACGGCCGCCAGCGGGATGCCGTAGCGCTCGCTGCCGCAGGCGCAGACGAGGTGATCGATCCCCGAATCGGCGGCCAGCGCAACGGCGCCGCGCCGGGCGAGGGCGGCCGCGCGCTCGGCGCGCAGATCCCGCTCCGTCCGCGTCCGGGGAGGGCCCTCCTGTGCAATCGGGCGTGCCCCCATCAGGACCTCCTGCTGCCGGCGCCGCCGAGCGCGGCACGGGCCGCGGCCGCGCTGGCCGCAATCTCGCCGGCGGAGGCGCCGTCGCCCTCGGGCAGCGCCGTATCCGGCCCGAGGGCTTGGCTGAAGGCGACGGCGTTGTCGAGGGCGCGGACCGCCTCGTGCGGGCGTTGCAGCGCGATCAGCAGCAGGCCGAGATGGTAATGGGCCATCACGAAACCGCGGTCGAGGTAGAGCGCGGCCCGGAGCGCCCGCTCGGCCTCGGCATCGCGGCCGAGGGTGCGGGCCAGCAGACCCTCGTAGAAGCGCAGGGCCGTGTCGGTCGGGTCCCGGTCGAGGGCGACCCGCAGCGCCCGCCAGGCCGCGCCGGTCTCCCCGGAATCGGCGAGGGCGCGGATCCGGTCGAGCCCGCCCGCCTCGTCCGCGGCTGGATCCGCAGCATCCGGTCCCTCAGGCTCGGCGGGACCCGTCGCGGCCGCGGAGGCGGCGCCCCGGCTCGGAACACGATCGGCCGCGGCGTCGGGCCGTCCGGCACCGGCCCCTGCGCCGGCACCGGACTCGGCCGCACCCCGGCCGGGCTCCTGCGCGCGCGGCTCCTTCCCCGGTCGTGCCGGACGGGCGGAATCCGGCGCCGGCCCGGCGCCCAGGGCGACCGGCGGCGCCTCGGAGCGGGGGCGATAGGCCACGGTGCCGGGCATGCTGACGGCGTCGAGGAAGCTCGCGAAGGCGGGACTCGGCTCGGCGTGGCCGAGCAGCAGCCAGCCGTCCGGCCGCAGCCTGCGGCCGAGACCCCGCACCACGGCGGCCACCGTCCGGGCATCGAAATAGATCAGCACGTTCCGGCAGAGGATCAGATCGAACGGCTCGCCCTGCGGCGTCCCCGGTTCGGCCAGGGTCAGCAGGTTGCCGCGCTCGAACCGGACCGGTCCGCGAAATTCCGGCCGCAGGGCGTAGCCGCCCTCGCGCCGGATACCCGGGGTGGCCGGCAACCGGGTGAAGTAGCGCAGCCTTTCCTCCGGCGGCATCGTGCGCAGGGCCCAGCGGCCGTACTCGGCGGCGCGGGCGGTGGCCAGCGCCTCGACGCTGATGTCGGTGCCGAGGATCGTGACCCGCCAGTCGGGCAGGGCGTCGCCGAGCAGTTCGCGCACCAGGATCGCCAGGGAATAGGGTTCGGCCCCGGTGGAGCAGCCGGCGCTCCAGATCCGCAGGACGCGCTCGGCCGCCCGGGCCGCGATCAGCGCCGGCAGGATGGCCTCACGCAGCGCCTTGAACTGCTCGGCATAACGGAAGAAGAAAGTCTCACCGACGGTGATCTCGGCCTCGAGCCGGGCCCATTCCGCCTCGCCCTCCGCCCCGCTCGACAGCAGGGTCGCGTAGGCGGCACAATCGGCCACCGCAGCGGCCCGGATGCGGCGGTGCAGCCGCTCGATCAGCAACTCGTCCTTGTCGATGTAGTAATGGTGGCCGGTGCGCGCGATGATCCGCGCCTTGAGGGGCGCGTAGGCGGGATCGGCACCCAGATCGGGACGGGGAATACCCGGACGGGCCATCGCGCGGTCAGGCGGAGTGCGGCAGCGCGGCGAGACGTTCGGCGGCGGCCCGCGCCAGGGCGTCGACGCGGCTCCGTTCCTGCGCAGTCAGGAGGCGCTCCGGCGCCAATGCGTGGACCAGGCGCTCGTCGAGGACCAGTTCCGCGGCGACGCAGCCGTTGAGCGTACCGGCCTCCTCGGCCGGCCGGATCGCGCTCTCCGGGACGGTCATGAGATCGGCTACGCGGTCGACGAGGTAGGCGACGGCCTCGCCCTGCATCAGCACGAGGTGGGCGTAGACGCCGGGCGCCGGAACCGCCGGGTGCAGGCCGAGCAGGGCCGCCAGGTCGATCACCGGAACCGGTGCGCCGCCGAGATTGAGGAAGCCGGTGAGCCAGCCGCCGGCCGCGGGCGGCGTGTGGAGATCCGGGAGCGGCAGGATCTCGGCGACCGCGCCGCGGGGCAGGGCGCAGGTCGTGCCGGCGACATCGAGCAGGAGATAGGCCGAACCGCTGCTGGCCACCGCCACCTGCTCCCCTGTTGCTCGGTCGCGGCCGGGCCGGGACGGTGGCGACATAGGCCCAGTTAACGCTGCCGGCAATTGTGCGCCGCAAACGCGCGATGATGCGGAACCAAGTCTCGTCTGAGCCGCTTATTTTCCGACGCAGCGGCAACGCGCCTGACGACGCGCGACGCTTTGCCTGCGCCGGTTTATGCCAGGGATTGACGATGAGGAAACTACTGTTGGCCGCCGCGTCGCTGACGCTCCTCGCGGGCTCCGCCTACGCCCAGGGCAACTCGCCCTACAATGCCTCTGGCTCGCAGGCCGGTGGCCCCCGCGGCGGCCTGGAGCGCGCCAACGAGGCCGCCGCGATGGAGCAGGGTGCTGCGCCGGCCGCGCGCCCGATGATGCGCAAGCGCATGAAGCACAAGCGCATGAAGCATCACCGCCGGATGCGCCACCACATGTGAGCGGAGAGCACCGGGGCGCGCCGCAGGCGGCATCGCCCGGGTGGCTCGGCCTGTCGCATCCGCGACAGGCCTTTTTTGTGCCTGCTCACAGGCAAACGCCCGCCCCGCCGACCGGAAGCATAATGCATGACGATCGGCCGTTGCGGACCGGCGAGCCGCAGTTCAAGCTTGTGCGAACGCTGCCGCCGCCGAAGAATGTTCGCAAACGAATATCGGCCGGTCACGCGTCCAGCGGCGCGGCGGCCTGGGGACATGCGAGGGCCTATCGATGTCACGACCGCTCGACCGGAGATCCGAGGACAGGGTCGAGGCGACCGGTGTCGAGGGGCGGCGCAGCGCCATCGTGGCCTGCGTGCGCCAGCGCGGCTTCGTCACGATCGAGGCTCTGGCGGCGCAGTTCGGCGTCACCGTGCAGACGATCCGGCGGGATCTCAACGAATTGAGCGCCGAGGGCCGGCTTGAGCGATACCGCGGCGGCGGCGGCCTGCCGTCCAGCGTCGAGAACATCGACTATGCCGATCGCCGGGTGACCCTGCTGCCGGAGAAGACCCGGATCGGCCGCCTCGCGGCGAGCCGCATCCCGTCGCATTGCTCGGTCTTCATCAATATCGGCACCACGCCCGAGGCCGTCGCCCGGGAACTCGCCCACCACGACGATCTCAGCATCATCACCAACAATCTCAACGTCGCCCTTTCGCTGGCCGAGACCACCGAGTTCCGGATCGTCGTGGCCGGCGGCACCGTGCGCAACCGTGACGGCGCGGTGCTGGGCCAGCTCACCTGCGACACGCTCAGCCAGTTCCGCGTCGACATGGCGGTGATCGGCATCAGCGGCATCGACGCCGACGGGGCGCTCCTCGACTACGATTACGAGGAGGTGCGGGCGACGCAGACCATCCTGGCCCATGCCCGGAAGACCTTCCTGGTGGCCGATCACACCAAGTTCACCCGCCGCCCGATGGTCCAGGTCGGGCGCCTGGAGCAGGTCGACACGTTCTTCACGGATCGGATGCCGCCGTCGGAGATCGTCGCGCTGATGGAGCGCCAGGGCGTCACCCTCGCGGTCGCCGACAACGCGGACGAACCGTAACGAACATTCCCTTTTTCGCTTGCGAAAATTTCCGGGAGGCTCAATATATCTCCAACCCGCCGCGAGGGCGGGAGAGGAGGAACCATGGCGGCAGCAACGCGCCAGCGCGAGCCGTCCGACGCCTACGATCTCCTGATCATCGGCGGCGGCATCAACGGCACGGGGATCGCCCGGGATGCGGCCGGCCGGGGTCTGTCGGTCCTGCTGGCCGAGCGCGGGGATCTGGCCGGCTTCACCTCCTCGTCCTCGACGAAGCTGATCCACGGCGGCCTGCGCTACCTCGAATATTACGAGTTCCGGCTCGTGCGGGAGGCGCTTGCGGAGCGTGAGCGTCTGCTGCGGCTCGCACCGCACGTGATCTGGCCGCTGCGCTTCGTCCTGCCCCACGACGAGGGCCTGCGCCCGGCCTGGATGCTGCGGCTCGGCCTGTTCCTCTACGACCATCTCGCGCGGCTGCGGACGCTGCCAGGCTCGCACGGCGTCGACCTGCGCCGTTCCGCCTTCGGAGAACCGCTGCAGAAGCGCCTGACGCGTGGCTTCGTCTATTCGGATTGCTGGGTCGAGGACAGCCGCCTCGTCGTGCTCAACGCCATGGATGCCCGCGAGCGCGGCGCGACGGTGCTGACCCGCACCGGCGTGGTCTCGGCCCGGCGTATGGGCGCGGGGGACGACGAACATTGGGTCGCAACCCTGCGCGACGAGCGCGGCGGCGCCGAGCGGACGATCCGCGCCAAGGCCGTGGTCAACGCCGCCGGCCCCTGGGTCAGCGAGACGCTCGGCGGGACGCTCGGCATCAACAGCCGCGCGGCGGTGCGCCTCATCAAGGGCAGCCACATCGTCGTCAAGCGCCTGTTCGCGGGCGACCAGGCCTACATCCTGCAGCAGCCCGACAAGCGCATCATCTTCGCGATCCCCTACGAGCGCGACTTCACGCTGATCGGCACCACCGACGTGCCCTATGACGGCGAGCCCGGCCCGGTCTCGATCTCCGAGGCGGAGACCGACTATCTCTGCGGCTGCATCAACCGCTCGTTCGACACCAGGATCACCCCGGCCGACGTGGTCTGGAGCTATTCGGGCGTGCGCCCGCTCTACGATGATGCGGCCGAGAACGCGTCCGCCGTGACCCGCGACTACGTCCTCGACGTCGAGGACCGGGGCGGGAAGGCGGCGGTGCTGTCGGTCTTCGGCGGCAAGATCACGACCTACCGGCGGCTCGCCGAGCACGCGCTGGAGAAGCTGAAGCCGTATTTCCCGGCGCTCAAGAAGGCCTGGACCGGCGATGCGGTCCTGCCCGGCGGCGCCATGAAGGACGCCGATTTCGACCAGTTCCTCGCCAAGCTGAAGGCCGAGAAGCCGTTCCTGCCCGACGAGACCGCCCGCCGCCTCGCCCGCGCCTACGGCACCCGGGCGCGCGACATCGTCGGGACGGCCCGCTCGATGGCGGATCTCGGCGAGGCCTTCGACGGCGGGCTGACGGCGGCCGAGGTCGATTACCTGCGCACCGAGGAATGGGCGGTCTCCGCCGACGACATCCTGTGGCGCCGCTCCAAGCTCGGCCTGCGCACTGGCGCGGAGAGCGCGGCGCGCCTCGCCGCCTACCTCGACCGCAAGGCCGAGGCCGCCTGATCATCTCGGCCTCGATCCGGCGGCAGACCGGTCGGGCATAACAGGGGAGGGAACGATGAGCCGTTACGTCGGGGCCATCGACCAGGGCACCACCAGCAGCCGCTTCATCGTGTTCGACCGGGAGGGCAGCGTCATCGCGCTGGCCCAGGCCGAGCACGCGCAGATCTACCCGGCCCCCGGCCATGTCGAGCATGACGCCACGGAGATCTGGACGAAGACGCAGGGCGTGATGCGCGAGGCGCTGGAGAAGGGCGGGCTCCAGCCCTCCGATCTCGCGGCCATCGGCATCACCAACCAGCGCGAGACGACGCTGATCTGGGACCGGAAGACCGGCCAGCCGCTCCACAACGCCCTGGTCTGGCAGGACACCCGCAACGACCGGCTGGTCGCCGAATTCGCCCGCGACGGCGGCCGCGACCGGTTCCGCGACCTCACCGGCCTGCCCCTGGCGAGCTACTTCTCCGGCCTCAAGCTCCGCTGGCTCCTCGATCACGTGCCCGGCGCCCGCGCGAAGGCCGAGGCCGGCGACGTGCTGTTCGGCAACATCGACACGTGGCTGGTCTGGAACCTGACCGGCGGCACCGAAGGCGGCCTGCACGTCACCGACGTGACCAACGCGAGCCGCACGCAGCTCATGTCGCTCAAGACCCTCGAATGGGACGACGGCATGCTGAAGACCTTCGGCATCCCGAAGGCGATGCTGCCAAAGATCGTCTCGTCGAGCGAGGTCTACGGCGAGACCAAGGCGCCGTTCGCCGGCGTGCCGATCGCCGGCATCCTGGGCGACCAGCAGGCGGCCCTGTTCGGCCAGACCTGCTTCGCGCCGGGCGAGGCCAAGAACACCTACGGCACCGGCTGCTTCGCCCTGATGAACACCGGCGAGGAGCCGGTTCCGTCGAAGGCCGGTCTCGTCACGACGCTGGCCTACCGCCTCGACGGCCAGAAGCCGGCCTACGCGCTCGAAGGGTCCATCGCCATCACGGGCGCCCTGGTGCAATGGCTGCGCGACAACCTGCACATGATCAAGGATTCCGCCGAGGTCGAGACGCTCGCCACGACGGTCGAGGACAATGGCGGCGTCTACTTCGTTCCGGCCTTCTCGGGCCTCTACGCGCCGCACTGGAACGAGGGCGCCCGCGGCCTGATCATCGGCCTCACCCGCTACGTCAACCGCGGCCACATCGCCCGCTCGGTGCTGGAGGCGACCGCCTTCCAGACCCACGAGGTGCTGGACGCGATGGCGAAGGATTCCGGCATCCCGGTCAAGGAACTGCGCGCCGACGGCGGCATGGTCGCCAACAACACGCTGATGCAGTTCCAGGCCGACATGCTCGACGTTCCGGTGGTGCGCCCGAAGGTGGCCGAGACCACGGCGCTCGGCGCCGCCTACGCGGCCGGTCTCGCGGTCGGCTACTGGAAGGGGCTCGACGACCTCAAGCGCAACTGGGGCGTCGACAAGCGCTGGACGCCGAAGATGGATGCCGGCCGGCGCGAGACGATCGCCGCCGCCTGGAGCCGGGCGGTGCAGCGCTCGTTCGACTGGAAGACCGACGAGGATTGACCGCACCGCCCTCGGGCCCGTGTGCACGGCGTGCGGCCCGACGGCCTCGTGACCACCTCCATCCCGCCCGCGCCCTCATCCCGAGGTGCGGCGGAGCCGCCTCGAAGGAGGGATCCCGCCAGCCGCGCGATCCCTGGAGCTCTCCTTCGCGGCCTACGCTTCGCTTCGGCACCTCAGGATGAGGGCGGCGAAGAGGATCTGCGCAGATAACGGTGACCGCCTTCGGCGATCACACGCTCGCACAAGCTTTGGCCTCTTACAAAAAGCAGCGAACGGGGGAGACAAGACGATGACATCACCATTCCTGGGCGAATTCCTGGGTACGATGACCTTGATCGTGCTCGGCGACGGCGTCGTCGCGGGCGCCCTGCTCAAGCATTCCAAGGGCGAGAATGCCGGCTGGATCGCCATCACGGCGGGGTGGGCCTTCGCGGTCCTCGCCGGCGTCTTCGTCGCCAACGCCACCGGCAGCGCCGACGCCCATATCAACCCCGCGGTCACCGTGGCGGGCGCCGTCAGCTCCGGCGATTTCAGCAAGCTCGCCACCTACATTCCGGCCCAGATGCTCGGCGCCTTCGTGGGCGCCGTCCTCGTCTGGCTCCATTACCTGCCGCATTGGGGCGCGACCCAGGATACCGGCCTGAAGCTCGCCTGCTTCTGCACCGGCCCGGCGATCCGCGACGCGAAAGCCAACTGGATCTCCGAGATCATCGCGACCTTCTTCCTGATCCTGACCATCTCCGCCCTCGTGACCACCACGCTGGGCTCGGCCGGGGCGATCCCGCGGGGCGTGGCGCCCTACATGGTCGGCATGCTGGTCTGGGGCATCGGCCTGTCGCTCGGCGGCACCACCGGCTACGCCATCAACCCGGCCCGCGACCTCGGGCCACGCATCGCCCACGCGGTGCTGCCGATCGCCGGCAAGGGCTCCTCCGACTGGGGCTACGCGCTGATCCCGGTCGCCGCGCCCCTTGTCGGGGCGGTGCTGGCCGGGCTGTTCGTCCGGGCGCTGGGGATCTGACGGAACGCCCACACCCTCAACCGCCGCGGGGCGGCCCGGCGTCGCGGCGGTTTGCGGCGCGCGGCCTTGAGCCTTAAGTCAGGGCGATCCCGACGCGCCCCAGGCGCTTCCCCGCGGTGTGGCAGCCCTCGACCCATGGCCGTCGTCCTCGACATCCTGAAGAACGATCCGCGCGCCGCGCGCCTGCGTCACCCCGAGAAGGCGCACCGGCCCGATCAGCCGGTCCAGGCCAAGAAGCCGGACTGGATCCGCGTGAAGGCACCCGGCTCGAAGGCCTGGACCGAGACCCAGAAGATCGTGCGCGAGCACGGGCTGGTCACGGTCTGCGAGGAGGCCGGCTGCCCCAATATCGGCGAGTGCTGGGAGAAGCGGCACGCCACCTTCATGATCATGGGCGACACCTGCACGCGGGCCTGCGCCTTCTGCAACGTGCGCACCGGCCTGCCGGAGGCCCTCGACGCGGCGGAGCCCGAGAAGATCGGCGATTCGGTGGCCAAGCTCGGCCTGCACCACGTGGTCATCACCTCGGTGGACCGGGACGACCTGAAGGATGGCGGCGCCGAGCATTTCGCCCGCACCATCGCGGCGATCCGGCGGGCGAGCCCCGGCACCACGGTCGAGATCCTGACGCCGGACTTCCTGCGCAAGGACGGCGCCCTGGAGGTCGTGGTCGCCGCCAAGCCCGACGTGTTCAACCACAACCTCGAGACCGTGCCGGCCAAGTACCTCACGGTGCGGCCGGGCGCCCGCTACTTCCACTCTGTGCGCCTGCTCCAGCGGGTCAAGGAGCTGGACCCGGGGATCTTCACCAAGTCCGGCATCATGGTCGGCCTCGGCGAGGAGCGGAACGAGGTGCTCCAGCTCATGGATGACCTGCGCTCGGCCGACGTCGACTTCCTGACCGTCGGCCAGTACCTGCAACCCTCGAAGAAGCACCACGAGGTGGTGCGCTTCGTCCCCCCCGACGAGTTCAAGGCCTACGAGACCACCGCCTACGCCAAGGGCTTCCTGCTGGTCTCGGCCACGCCCCTGACGCGTTCGTCGCACCATGCGGGCGAGGATTTCGCGCGTTTGCAGGCGGCCCGTCTGGCAAAACTGTCGCCCGCGCTCTCGGCCTGAGGATATCCGAACACCATGCCGTCCTTCCGGGTCACCCGCGCGGTGAAGCATTCGCCGCAGCAGATGTACGACCTCGTCGCCGACGTGGAGCGCTACCCCGAGTTCCTGCCGCTCTGCGAATCCCTCCGCGTGATCCGCCGGCAGGATACGCCCGAGGGCGGGCAGGTGCTGATCGCCGAGATGGGCGTGGGCTACAAGGCGATCCGCGAGCGCTTCACCACCCGGGTCAGCCTCGATCCCGCGAACCTCAAGATCGTCGCCGAATACATCGACGGCCCGTTCCGGCACCTCGAGAATCGCTGGCTGTTCAAGGAGGCGCCGAACGGCGGCTGCACCGTCGACTTCTTCATCACCTACGAGTTCAAGAGCCGGACGCTCGGACTCCTCATGGGGACGATGTTCGACCGCGCCTTCCGCAAGTTCACCGACGCCTTCGAGGGGCGGGCGGACCGGATGTACGGGGTGGGTGCGTAGCGCCCTCGTCATCGCCGGCGTAGCGAGGCGCCCCGGGGACGCGGCCCGCTGACGATGCCGGGCCCTCCGAAGAAGCGGGCAGTCCAACACGCGCCCGCATCCTGCGGTGCCGCAGCGCAGCGGAGGCCGCGCGCATCTCGGGATGAGGGGCGTTGGTCGGATCGCCGGGGCGCGGAGTTCCCTCGTGTCCTGCGTCGCACCGCGATCGGGACCTGCTCCTGGATCGCTTTGCTCCGCTCGCAAGGACGCTATCAGGCGCGCAGGGGCGCGCGCACATGCTCGGGCCGCACGCCCATCCCGATCATCCGCGCCGGCAGGACCTGAAGCCGCGGCAGGGCATCGAGGAGACGCAGGGCCAGCGGCGCCCGGAACGGCGCATCGGCCGCGAGGGATGCGGCGATCACGCGGGACTGGATCATCCGCTGCAGCGCCTGCGTCACCCGCACCGGAAACATGCGCCGGGCCTGGACCCGGGCGAGATCGGCCTCGACGAGGCGGCCGTCCCGCAGGGGCCCGGTCAGGAGGTTGGCGGCCGCCACCGCGTCCTGGATCGCGAGGTTGATCCCGACGCCGCCCACCGGCGACATCGCGTGCGCGGCATCCCCGATGCAGAGCAGGCCCGGGCGGTGCCAGCGCTCGAGCCGGTCGACCGTGACGGTCAGGAGCTTGACGTCGTCCCAATCGGCGATGGCCCCGGTGCGGTCGGCCAGGAACGGCGCGATCTCCGCTACCAGCGTCCGGAAGGCGGGCAATCCCTGCGCGCGAAGCGCGGCGTCGCCGCCCTTCGGCACCACGTAGGCGCATTGCCATTCATCGCCCCGGTCGAGGGTGATCAGGATCCGCCCCGGTCCGAACCGCCCGGCCGCCGCCTCGGGATCCCCGTCCCGGCGCGGCAGGCGGAACCACAGCACGTCGATCGGCGCACCGAAGACCCGGGGCGCGAAGCCGGCGCGCTCCCGCATCCGCGAGTGACGGCCATCCGCGCAGAGAACCAGATCGGACCGGATCTCCACCGAGCCGCCCGGCCCCGCCGCGCGCACGCCCGCGATGCCGCCCTCCGTCTCGATCAGGTCCTGCGCCTCGGTCCGGCGGATCAGGCGGAAAGCCGGGTAGCGCACGGCCTCGCCGGCGAGGAAGTCCAAAAAGTCCCATTGCGGCATGAAGGACAGGAAGCGGTTGCGGGTCGGCAACCGGCTGAAATCGGCGACCCGGTAGCTGCGTCCGTTGACGACGCCCGAAAAATTCTCGACGCGCCGCTGGGGGAGGGCGCGGAAGCGCTCGGTGAAGCCCAGCTCGTCCATCAGGTCGAGGGTCGAGGGATGGATCGTGTCCCCGCGGAAGTCGCGCAGGAAATCGGCGTGCTTCTCCAGCACGGTCACGTCGATCCCGGCGCGGGCGAAGAGCAGGCCCGCCATCATCCCGGCGGGTCCGCCGCCGACGATGCAGAGGCGAGTCGTCACCGTATCCATGGACCGTCCTCCCCGTTCCGTGATCAGTCGCCGAGGGCTTCCTCCAGCAGGCCGAGCGCGTCGGCGACGGCGGCGCGGCGGATGCCCGCACGCCCGAGATCGCCGTAGCGCCTCTCCAGATGGCGTGCGCCGCCGTCCCGCCGGGCGAGCCCGAAATGCACCAGCCCGACCGGCTTCTCGGCGCTGCCACCGCCCGGGCCGGCGATCCCGGTGATCGCCACCGCGACGGTGGCTCGCGATGCGGTGAGCGCTCCGGCAGCCATCGCCCGCGCCACCGGCTCGCTGACGGCGCCGTGCTGGCGGATCAGGTCCATCGGCACGCCGATCGCCTCGGCCTTGGCCGCGTTCGAGTAGGTGACGAAGCCACGCTCCACCACCGCGGAGGAGCCCGGCACCGCGGTGAGCAGGCCGGCCACGAGGCCCCCGGTGCAGGATTCGGCCGTGGCGATCGTGCGCCCGGCCGCCGTGTAGGCCGCCACCAGCGCCTCGGCGCGCGCGAGAAGCTCTGCGTCGTCGACCATCGGGGACGGGCTCTCCTCGGGCGGCGGCGCCCTATCTCATGTTGTGACCCAAGGTCGAGCCCGGCTCAAGGACCGGCGGCCGCCGATCGGAGACACCCTTTCCATGATCTTCCCCGCGACCACGGCTTTCTATGCCGGGCTGCTCGCCCTGCTGTATCTCGGCCTCTCGGGATGGGTCGTGGCGGGCCGCGTCTCCGGCAACGTGCTGTTCGGGGACGGGGGTGACGAGGCGATGCTCAAGCGCGTCCGCACGCACGCCAATTTCTCGGAATACGTGCCGCTGGCGCTGATCGTGATCGGCCTGCTGGAGGCGAGCGGCGGCAGTCACGGGCTGGTTCAGGCGCTGCTGATCGCCCTGCTGGTCGCCCGGATCCTGCACCCGATCGGGATGTTCGCCGCCCCGAACTCGCCGCGCCAGTTCGCCTGCCGGGGCGGCGGCATCCTGCTGACGATGGCGGCCCTGGCGGTCGCGGCGATCGCGCTGCTGGTGCGGGTGGCCTGAGGTGGAGCGCGACGCGCCCCCTCTCCCGCACGGGGAGGGGACCCGCGCCCGGTCCTGAAACCGCGCTGATCAGCAAGCCTGCAACGGGAGAGGGGCAGTCGCGTCCTGTTCCGCCCGCGCTCGCCCCGAAACGGCTCAGCCCTGCCGCATCGCGGTCTCGGCCTGCGCGTCGAGGGCGGGGCCATCCTCCTCGGGCAGCCGCACCGTCGCGGCCGCCTGGGCGGCGAGTCCTTCGGCCCGGCCGACGAAGCCGAGCTTCTCGGTGGTCGTCGCCTTGATGGAGACCGCCGAGAGCGGCACGCCCGCGATGGCGGCGATCCGCGCCCGGATCTCCTCGCGATGGTTCCCGATGCGCGGCGCCTCGGCCAGCACGGTGATGTCGAGGTGGTCGATGCGGCCGCCGCGGGCACGGACCAGCCCGCAGGCATGGGCCAGGAACTGATCGGAGGACGCCCCGCGCCAGCGTTCGTCGGAGGGCGGGAAGTGGGTGCCGATATCGCCGTCCGCGATGGCGCCCAGCAGAGCATCGGTCAGGGCGTGCAGCGCCACGTCGCCGTCCGAATGGGCGAGCACGCCCCGGTCGGCGGGGATCTTCACCCCGCCCAGCCAGACATGGTCGCCGGTGGTGAAGGCGTGCACGTCGAAGCCGGTGCCGAGGCGGGTGACGTAGGTGGTCATGGCGCGGGCTCCCGGCGCTGGCGTTTCTGAACTCTCCGACGCGAAGGCGCGGTCCGCCTCGATCAGGTCGGCGGGCTGGGTGATCTTGCGATTGGCGATGTCGCCCGCGAACACCACCACCGGCAGCCCCGCCCATTCGGCCAGCGCGCCGTCATCGGTGAAGCCGTCGAGGCCCTGCGCGGCGGCGTCCCGGTGGGCGCCGAGCAGCGGGCCGAACACGAAGGCCTGGGGCGTCTGCACCGCGCGCAGATGCTCCCGGGGCGGGGTCTCGTCAACCCGGCCGATGCCGGGCGCGATGTCGACGACGCGCTTGACCGTGTCGGTCACCGGCACGCCCGGGACGGCCGCACCGTGGTCGCGTCCCGCGGCGATCGCCCGGGCGATCAGCGCGGCATCCACGTAGGGCCGCGCCGCATCGTGGACCAGCACGATCTCGGGCGCTGCGTCGGCCGCCAGGGCCTCGAGCCCGGCGCGCACGGAGAGCTGGCGCGTCGCCCCGCCCTCCACCGGCGCGGTGATCTTGGCGCGGATCGCGGGGGCCAGTTCCTCCAGGCAGCTCCGGAAGAACTCCGCCGCATCGGCGGCGATCACCGGCTGGATCCGCGCGATCGCGTCGTCGACGGCGAGGGCCGCCAGGGTGCGGGTCAGGACCGCCTGGCCGCCGACCCGGCGGTATTGTTTGGGTGTGCCGCCGCCGATGCGGATGCCGCGGCCGGCCGCCACCACCACCGCGGCGACGCCGGCTCCCGCGCTGGCGGGTCCGGTGGCTGGCGTGCCGGTGGCGGGCATGGGCGACGAATCTCGTGATGACCTGAGGAGCGGAGCGGCGGCGGGCGCACGGGCCAGCCGTGCCGCCGGAACCCTGCCGCGGAGGGTGCCCGTCGTTTAAGCGGGGGAGGGTCCGAAATCAACGCGCGGTCCCGCTTGCCAGCGGACCGCCTTTGCCTCATTGTTGTGCAGAATGACGACTGATCATTATTTGAGCGCGCTGCGCCGCGACGGTGCGACGGACGGAGCGGCAGGGCCGGCGCGGCTCTGTCTGCTCGCCCCGCTTTCGGGTGTCACCGACCTGCACATGCGCCGCATCGCCCGCCGCTGCGGCGCCGATGCGGTGATCTCCGAGATGGTGGCGGCACGGGAACTCACCCGCGGATCCGGCGAGGCCGCGCTGCGCGCCGAGGGCACCGGCGTCGATCTGCACGTGGTCCAGCTCGCCGGCTGCGAGACCGGCCCGATGGCGGAGGCGGCCCGGCTGGCGGAAGCCGGGGGCGCCCACGTGATCGACGTCAACATGGGTTGCCCGGCCAAGATCGTGACGGGAATCGCGTCGGGCTCGGCGCTGATGCGCGATCTCGACCAGGCCGAGCGCCTGCTCGCGGCCGTGCGGGATGCGGTATCCATTCCGGTCACCGTCAAGATGCGTCTGGGCTGGGATGATGCGAACCGCAACGCAGCGGATCTCGCCGCCCGCGCCGAGCGGCTGGGCCTGAACGCGGTGACGGTCCACGGTCGGACCCGGCAGCAATTCTACAAGGGCCGCGCCGACTGGGCGGCGATCCGCGACGTCGTCGCGGCAGTGTCGATCCCGGTGCTCGCCAACGGCGACGTGACCGATCTCGCCAGCGCCCGCGCCTGCCTGGACGCCTCGGGCGCCGCGGGCGTCATGATCGGCCGGGCCGCGACCGGCCGCCCCTGGCTGGTCGGGAAGGTCGCCGCCGCGCTCGCGGGCCGGCCGGCCGCGGAGCCGTCCCGGGCCGAGCAGGCCGCCCTGGCCGCAGAGCATTACGCGGGGCTGCTGTCGCTCTACGGCCGCGACATGGGCGTTCGCCACGCCCGCAAGCACCTCGCCGCCTATGCCGAGACCGGCGGAGCGCTGGATGCGGCCGAACGGTCGGTGCTCCTCACCACCACCGATCCGGAGACCGCACAATCCCTGCTGGCGCGAGCCTTCGCGGGCTCGGCAGAGCCGGTCCAGGAGGCCGCGTGAGCGACGAAACCATCCCCCAGGAATCCAGCGGCCGGCGCGACACGGCCGCCGAGGCCGTGCTCAACGCCCTGCCGCTGCCCGTCCTGACCATCGGCGGCGACGAGCAGATCCTCCACTGCAACCATGCGGCCGAGGCGTTCTTCGACTATTCCGCGCGCCTCATGCAGCGTCGCCGCCTGCGCGACATCATCCCATTCGCCTCGCCGATCATCGCCCTGGTGGCCGAGGTGCGCCGCCGCCGCGCCAGCGTCAGCGAGTACCGGGTGGAGCTGACCCAACCCCGGCTCGGGCTGGAGCGCAGCGTCGACGTGTTCGCGACACCGCTCGGGGACGACGGCGACGCGGTGGTGATGATGCTCCAAGAGCGCACCATCGCCGACAAGATGAACCGCCAACTCACCCACCGCGGCGCCGCGCGCTCCATGGTGGCCTTGGGCGCCATGCTGGCCCACGAGATCAAGAATCCGCTGGCCGGCATCCGCGGCGCCGCGCAGCTCCTTGAGAGCACCGGCGCCGAGGAGGACCGGCTGCTCACCCGTCTGATCTGCGACGAGTCGGATCGCATCGTCCGTATCGTCGAGCGCATGGAGCTGTTCGGCGACGAGCGTCCCTCGGATCGCGGCGCCGTCAATGTCCACGGCGTGCTCGATCAGGTGAAGCGCTCGGCGCAGTCGGGCTTCGCCCGGCATATCCGCTTCATCGAGACCTACGACCCGTCACTGCCGCCGGTCCTCGGCAACCGCGACCAGCTGATCCAGGTGATCCTGAACCTCGTGAAGAACGCCGCCGAGGCGATCGGCCCGGACGCCGTCGAGGGCGAGATCACTCTGTCGACCGCCTTTCGCACGGGCCTGCGCCTGCAGGTTCCGGGCTCGCGCGAGCGGGTCAGCCTGCCGATCGAGGTGGCGGTGCGCGACAACGGCCCGGGTATCTCGGCCGAGCTGCTGCCCGACCTGTTCGACCCGTTCGTCACCACCAAGGCGCAGGGTTCCGGCCTCGGTCTTGCATTGGTGGCCAAGATCGTCGGCGACCACGGCGGCATCGTCGAATGCGATCCCGCCCCGCGCCGCACGGCGTTCCGCATCCTTCTGCCGATGTCCAGCGCCCGGGATGGGCGCGAATCGGCGGTCGATCCGTGATGTCGATCCCCAAATCCGGCCCCCGTCGGAGGTCTGAGTAGAGAGTCATGCCGAACGGCCACATCATCGTCGCCGACGACGACGCAGCAATCCGCACGGTGCTGAACCAAGCGCTGTCACGGGCGGGCTATGAGGTCCGCTCGACGGGCAATTGCGCTACCCTCTGGCGCTGGGTCGCGCAGGGGGAGGGCGACCTCGTCATCACCGACGTGGTCATGCCCGACGAGAACGTGTTCGACCTGCTGCCGCGCATCAAGCGGGTGCGGCCTGAGTTGCCGATCATCGTCATGAGCGCGCAGAACACCTTCATGACGGCGATCCGCGCCTCGGAGCGGGGTGCCTACGAGTACCTGCCCAAGCCCTTCGACCTGAAGGAGCTGATCGCCATCGTGGGCCGGGCCCTCTCCCGTCCCCGCGGGGCCGCTCCCGCCGGGGCGCCGCCAGAGAACGAGGACATCCCGCTGGTCGGGCGCTCGCCCGCCATGCAGGAGATCTACCGGGCGCTTGCTCGTCTGATGCCCACCGACCTCACCGTGATGATCACCGGCGAGTCCGGCACCGGCAAGGAGCTGGTGGCCCGGGCGCTGCACGATTACGGCCGCCGCCGCACCGGCCCGTTCGTGCCGGTCAACATGGCGGCGATCCCGCGCGACCTGATCGAGTCTGAGCTGTTCGGCCACGAGAAGGGCGCCTTCACGGGCGCTCTCCAGCGCTCCGCCGGCCGGTTCGAGCAGGCCGAGGGCGGCACGCTGTTCCTCGACGAGATCGGCGACATGCCCATGGAAGCGCAGACCCGGCTGCTGCGCGTGCTCCAGCAGGGCGAGTACACGACGGTGGGCGGCCGCGTCCCGATCCGCACCAACGTCCGGATCATCGCGGCAACAAACAAGGACCTACGGGTCTCGATTCAGCAGGGCATCTTCCGCGAGGATCTGTTCTTCCGCCTCAACGTCGTGCCGCTGCGGCTACCGGCCCTGCGCGAGCGCTCCGAGGACGTGCCGGACCTCGTCCGCCACTTCTTCGTGCTCGTCGAGCGCGAGGGTCTAACCCGGAAGACCCTCGACGGCGACGCCATGGAGCGACTGAAGCGCTACCGCTGGCCCGGCAACGTTCGCGAGCTCGAGAATCTCGTCCGGCGGCTCGCCGCCCTCTACCCGCAGGAGACGATCACCGGCCCGGTGATTGAGGCCGAACTGGACACGCTTCCGCTGGCCGCTCCCGTCACACCGAACTCCAACGGCGCGGCTCGCAAGGCCGGCGGAGAATCGGAGAGCCTGTCGAGCGCGGTGGAACGGCACCTCTCGGACTATTTCTCGGGCTACCGGGACACGCTGCCGCCCCCCGGCCTCTATCACCGGATCCTGCGGGAAATCGAAGGTCCGCTGATTGGTGCGGCGCTGGCAGCCACCCGTGGCAACCAGATCCGCGCGGCGGAGCTGCTCGGGGTCAATCGCAACACCCTGCGCAAGAAGGTGCGCGACCTCGATCTGCAAGTGTTCCGGACAGCACGGTAGGACCGGGTACGGGTGGTCGGTTTCGACCCGCCCGTACCCGCATCCCGAGGTGCGGGCGCAGCGAGCCTCGATGGAGGCCTCAGCAACCGCGCCTTTTCCGCACACGCCGTCGAGACGTCCGCCGCGCTCCGGCGCACAGGATGAGGTTGAGGTAGCTGCGGTCCCGCCGGCGCTCAGCGGCCCGGCAGGATCGGGTCGCCGCGCATCAGCGCGTGGAGCCGCTCGGTGTCGAACCCATTCGGAATGCTGGGCGCGGCCGTCTTTGGCGCGGGCGCGGACTTGACCGGTGCAGGGATCGATCCCGTCGCGGACGGCTCGGCCTGGGCGGCGCGGACCACCGGAGCCGGCGCGAGATGCGCGAGCCGATCGGCGCTGACGAGGGCGACGGTCGCCGTCGAAACGAGGACGAGGACGGCGCCGAGGAGTGAACGCAGGATACGCACGCAACGACCTGGGACGCGACTTGAGACGGCAACAGATTTACGGCGCGGCCGTTAACGAAGCCCCACCCTCAAGTCTTCGGGAGGCGATATTGACCAACGTTCAGGCCACCGCGAGCGACAGCCCGTTCATTCAGGGGCGCAACGCTCGGCTCTACGGGAAACTGGTGAGCGAATGCCCCTACCCGGAGGGCTCCAAGGAGCGCGCCGCCTGGATGGAGGCCTATGAAGAGGCGGTCGTCTCAGATCCGCCCGAGAAGCCGTAGAACGCGCACAACACATTGTTCGAAGGCTGCGGAACTTCGCGTCCGGCTTGACCTGGCCGGGCGTGGCGCGCTTCGTGCGGTGCAACGCAACACGATCACCGAGTCTCGATGTCCCTGAAGCCTTCGCCCGACGCCAAGCAGACATTCGCGCCTTCGACGCGCCTCGTCCATGCGGGCCGCGATCCGGGCGAGCAGCACGGCTTCGTGAACACGCCGATCTACCGCGGCTCCACGGTCCTCTACCCGACCTACGACGCGATCAAGAACCGGCGCGGGCGCTACAATTACGGCACCTCGGCGACGCCCACTATGGATGCGCTGACGGAGGCGTGGACGGAACTCGCCGGCGCTGCCGGCACTGTCGTGACGCCCTCCGGCCTCGCGGCGCTCACCGTCGCGCTGATGGCCGCGGTCTCGGCGGGCGACCACCTCCTCGTCACCGATTCCGCCTACCGGCCAACCCGCCAGTTCTGCGACGGCGTGCTGGCGCGCTACGGCGTCGAGGTCACCTATTACGACCCGATCATCGGGGCTGGTATCGCAGAGCTGATACGCCCGAACACCCGGGCCGTGCTGGTGGAGGCTCCCGGCTCGCAGAGCTTCGAGATGCAGGACATTCCGGCCATCGCCGAGGTCGCGCATGCGAACGACGCCTGCGTGATCATGGACAACACTTGGGCGACGCCGCTGCTTTTTCCGCCGCACGAGCGCGGGGTCGACATCGCGGTGGAGGCCGGCACTAAGTACCTGAGCGGCGGCTCGGACCTGCTGATCGGTCTGACCTCCGCCAACGCCAGGTATTACCCGGCGGTGCGCCGCACCTTCGATCATTTCGCCATGTGTGCGGGCGCCGAGGACATCTTCCTGGCGCTCCGTGGCCTGCGCACCATGAACCTGCGGCTGCGCGAGCACGGTCGCGCCGGGTTGGAGATGGCTCGATGGTTCCAGGCACGGCCCGAGGTGCGGCGAGTCCTCCATCCCGGCCTGCCCGAAGATCCTGGCCACGCGATCTGGAAGCGCGACTTCGCCGGCGCCTCCGGCCTGTTCGGCGTGATCCTCAAACCGGCGCCCGAGGCGGCGGTGGCCGCCATGCTGGACGGGTTGCAGCTCTTCGGGATGGGCTTCTCCTGGGGTGGGTTCGAGAGCCTCGTGATCCCGTTTGACTGCGCCGGCTACCGGACAGCGACCCAGTGGGCGCCCGGCGGACCGGCCTTGCGCTTCCACATCGGGCTCGAAGACACGGCCGACCTCAAGGCCGACCTCGATGCCGGCTTCGCGCGCCTGCGAGCCGCTGGGTGAGGGCCAACCCGGCGCCGCCTGATCCAAGGCGCCGGGGCTCCGAAGGCCCGAGCAGGCTGGTGTCGTGACATGCAGCCGGGCCACAAGGGTAAGCACGAGGCTCGCTGACGGGACCAGCACGCAGTCCCGCGAATTCGGCACCGGCACGCCGCCCGCATTTGACCTTCCGCCGCGTTCCTGATTGACCGGCCCGGCATGACCACGAGCCTCTCCGCCGGCGGTGCCCAGCGCCTCGCCACAGTCGACCGGATCGGCCGCGGGCTCGACGCGCTGAGCCTCACCCATGCCCGGACCGTCGCCGCCCTGCTGGCCCTCGGTCTGATCCTGTTCCTGCCGGGCCAGATATCGCTGCAGCCGATGGATCGGGACGAGCCGCGCTTCGCCCAGGCCTCAAAGCAGATGCTGGAGAGTGGCGATCTCGTGGATATCCGCTTCCAGGGCGAGGCGCGACACAAGAAGCCGGTGGGGATCTACTGGGCGCAGGCCGCCGCGGTGGCGGCCGGCGAGGCGCTGGGCGTTCCCGAGGCGCGTACCCAGATCGCCCTGTACCGCATCCCGTCGCTTATCGGTGCCATCGCCTCGGTGCTGCTCGCCTACTGGGCGGCGCTCGCCTTCCTGCCCCGCCGGTCCGCGCTGCTGGCTGCCGCCCTTTACGGCGCCTGCCTGATGCTCACGGCTGAGGCACACCTCGCCAAGACCGACGCGCTGCTCGCCGCCTGCACCACCGCGAGCCTCGCCGCGCTCGCCCGCACTTGGCTGGCCCCACGGGACGGCAGACCTGCCCCCGGCACGACCTTCGCGGCCTTCTGGCTCGGGATGGCGCTCGGGATCCTGGTGAAAGGGCCGATGGTGCCGCTCTTCGTCGCCCTGCCGGCTTTCGGCCTGTCGCTCGTAGGGCGGTCCGCCCGCTGGCTGCTGCCCCTCCGGCCGTGGAGAGGCCTCGCCCTCACGCTTCTGCTGATAGCGCCCTGGTTCGTGGCGATCGCCTGGAAGAGCGGCGGCGCCTTCTACGCCGAGGCGGTCGGGCACGACATGCTCGGCAAGGTCGGCGGCGCGGCGGAGCGGCACTGGGGACCGCCCGGGGCCTACGCTCTCGTATTCTTCGCGACCTTCTGGCCGGCGGCGGCCTTCACCGCCATGAGCCTGCCCTTCGCGTGGCGGGCGCGGCGGGAGCCCGCCCTGACCTTTCTCATCGCCGCGGTGCTGCCGGCGTGGGTGATCTTCGAGGCAGTGCCCACCAAGCTGCCCCATTACGTGCTGCCGCTGATGCCGTGGCTCGCGATCCTGACCAGCCTGGCGCTGTCCCGGGGGGCCCTGCACCCGAGCCTGCGGGGGGCGCGCCTCACGGCCCTGCTGGTGCCAGCCATCCCCGTGGCCCTGACGCTCGGCCTCTGCCTCGCGGGTTGGCGCCTCGACGCCCACTCGATCCCGTGGCCGGCTCTGCCCCTGCTCGCTGCCGCCTGCGCGGTCGCGATCCTGGCTTGGCTCGCCTTCGCGCAGGGATCCGCGGAGCGCGCCCTCGTCCTGGGAATCCTGGCTTCCGGCCTGCTCGGTCCGGCCGTGCTGGGCTTGGCGCAGCTTTCGCTGCCGGCCCTGAAGGTCTCGCCGCGGCTCGCGGCGTTGCGCGACCGGGTGCCCTGCCCGAACCCGGAGGTGGCAAGCTTGGGCTACCGCGAACCGAGCCTCGTGTTCCTGACCGGCACTGATCTCGCCCTGCCGCCGGACGGCGCCGCGGCCCGATCCTTTCTCGAGGCCGGCGGCTGCCGCCTGCTCTACGTCGAATCCCGGGACCGTGACGATTTCAATGCGGCCTGGCCGGTGGGCCGCGGAGCCCCCGCGCCCCTGGCGGAGGTCGAAGGCTTCAACCTCAACACCGGCCGCCGGGTCTTCGTGACGGCCTACGCGGTGGCCCCGTGAGCGCCGCCCCGCATCTCAGCATCGTCGTGCCGGTGAAGAACGAGGCCGGCAATATCGGGCCCCTGGTGGCCGAGATCGAGGCCGCCTGCGCTGGCCGCGCCTTCGAGTTGATCTACGTGGATGACGGATCCACCGACGGCACCCCGGCAGCCCTGGCGGCGGCCCGGGCGGGGCGGTCCTGGCTGCGGGTGCTGCGCCACGCCCGGAGCGGCGGCCAGTCGGCGGCGGTGCGCAGCGGCGTCCTGGCCGCCCGGGGCACCATCATCGCGACCCTCGACGGCGACGGCCAGAACGACCCGGCCTTCATCCCCGCCCTGCTGGATGCCCTGGAAGCGGCCGGGCCCGACGCCGGTCTGGCCCAGGGTCAGCGGCGCGGCCGCAAGGACGGCCCGTTCAAGATGCTCCAGTCCCGGATCGCCAATGGCGTGCGCGGGCGGATCCTTAACGACGCCACCCGCGACACCGGCTGCGGCCTGAAGGTCTTCCGGCGCGCCGTGTACCTCAAGCTGCCGTATTTCGATGCCCTTCACCGGTTCATGCCAGCCCTGGTGGCCCGAGAGGGCTTCTCCGTGGTCCACCGTGACGTCGTCGACCGGCCGCGGCTGACGGGGATATCCAATTACGGCCTTTTCGACCGCCTCTGGGTCGGGCTCCTCGATCTTGCCGGCGTCTGGTGGCTGATCCGACGCAAGCGCGCGGATCCGCGACCAAAGGAGATCGCCGATCCCACCAGCCCACCGGCCGGCCGGCGAGCAGACCAGGACGTCGGATGCTGATCCAGCTCGCCCACGATCTGCCAGCCTATTTCTATGACGTGTTCGTCACTCGGCTCGACTTCTGGCTGGTGTTCGGCATCGTTGCCCAGCTGGTCTTCGGCTCGCGCTTCATCCTGCAATGGATCGCCAGCGAGCGGGCGGGGCGGAGCGTGATGCCGCTGTCGTTCTGGTTTCTGTCGATTCTTGGCGGGATCATGACGCTGGTCTACGGGTTCGTGCGCCGCGAGCCAGTGATCATCATCGGCCAGGGCCTCTCGACCGGCATCTACCTGCGCAACCTTGCGCTGATCTTCCGCGAGCGAGGGCGGAAGCGGGGTGCCGCATGAGTCGCACGCCGCTGCCGGCCTTCTACGACGACTTGGACGCTACCTTCGCCGAATTGTGGCGGCTGTTGACGGACGGCGCCGCGCAGGGCCCGGGCGGGTTTCATCTGCCGACCCTCGCGACACTGGCCGCCGCTGGTGGGCCGCGGCTGCGCACCGTCGTCCTGCGCGCCGCCGACCGGGCGGGGAGAACCCTCCGGTTCCACTGCGACCGACGCTCCGACAAGGCCGCCGAACTCCTGGCCCATCCTGCCTGCGCCCTTGCCGCCTACGACGCGGGCGCGAAGGTCCAGATCCGCGTCGAGGGCTACGCCAGGCTGCACACCGACGACGCCGTGGCCGACGCAGCGTGGGCGGGGTCTCGGGCGATGAGCCGGGTCTGCTACGGGACCGAGCCCGATCCCGGCACTGCTCTGCCGACCGGGGGCGCCTACAGCCTGCCGGACGAGACCGCGGCGGCAATTCTGGGCCGGCCGCATTTCGCCGCCGTGGTTGTGCATGCGCAACTCCTGGATCTCCTCTACCTCGACCGACGCGGCCATCGCCGGGCGGTCTGGCATTGGACGGGGGACCTCTGGGTCGGCGGCTGGGTCGCCCCCTGATGGGGCAGCACGCCTGCGGACCTGAGCATTTGTATCCGCCGTTCGGGTCGGGCATCAGCATCTCCCCCGAGTCGGGCAGCCAGTCGACGATCAGAGACACGTAGGTCTCAATGACGCGGCCGTAAGGCGACGGCCAACATGACCGGCATGGCGGCAGCGGCCGTGGAGGCCGGATCGGCCGCCCGGGAGGTTCGGGCCGCCGCTGCCGCCCTGGCACGCCAATCCGAGGAACTCGGCGGCGAGCTCAGGAGCATTCTCGCCACGCTTTGGGTGGCTTGACGAGCGATGGGACGGCTCGGGGATGGCAGCCCTGCGCCGTTCCCCCTGACAGGATTCGCCCCATCGCGATAAAGCCCGCGGACCCGGCCGCCCATCCGGGTCGAACGGGAGGACGCCGTGGGCCTCGTCTACGCGCTCGCCGCCTATCTGAGCTGGGGCCTCCTGGTTCCGGTCCATTTCCGGATGCTCGGGGCCTACACCCCGTACCACATCCTGGCCGAGCGGATCGTCTGGTCGAGTCTGTTCGCCGGTGCGCTGGCGCTGATCCTCGCGGCGCGCCACCGCCTGAACCTGCCGCTTCCGCTGCGCAAACGCCACGCGCTTCTGCTGCTCTCGGCGGCGATGATCGGCGTGAACTGGCTGCTCTACCTCTACGCGGTCAGCAGCGGGCACCTTCTCGACGCAAGTCTCGGCTACTACATCAACCCCCTGGTGAGCGTCGCCTTCGGGCGCGTGGTGCTCGGCGAGCGGCTGCGGCTGGGCCAAGCCATCGCGATCGGCATCGCGGCGGCGGGCGTCGCCGTCGCGGTGGTCTGGGCCGGGGAACTGCCCCTGATGTCGCTGTCGCTGGCGGTGAGCTTCGCGCTCTACGGGCTCGCCCGGAAGATCGTCGGCGTCGATGCGCTGGTCGGCTTCCTGGCCGAGACCCTCCTGCTCCTGCCGGCCGCGATCGTCTGGCTCATCCTCTCGCCCGAGCCGTTCCTGCCATCCGCACCGGCGGATCGCGCCTTGCTGATGCTCACCGGCCTGACCACCGCGTTGCCGCTGATCTGGTTCGCCGCCGCCGCAATGCGGCTGCGGCTCACCACCCTCGGCCTGTTGCAATACGTGGCGCCGACCTGCCTGCTCATCCTGAGCGTCCTCGTCTACGGCGAGCGCGTCGAGCCCCACAGGGCGCTGATGCTCGGGCTGATCTGGGTGGCGCTCGCACTCTACACGATCGACGCCCTACGATTTCGACGGCCGCCGGCGCCCATGTCTCCGCGGTCGGATCCAGACACGATGCGTGTATAAGGAATACGGGGAAACCGCCGTGGGGCGGGTGTCGGGACTGCGTCGGGCCGATGAGCGAGACTGAGAGCGGCCCAGGGACCGTCACGGATACGGATTACCGCAACCTCGCCGAGACGCTGCCGCAGCTCGCCTGGATCGCCGAGGCCGACGGCACCATCATCTGGTACAATCAGCGCTGGTACGACTACACCGGCACATCCCTCGAGGAGATGCTGGGGTGGGGCTGGCGGACGGTCCATCACCCGGAGCATGTCGATGCGGTGACTGAGCGCTACCGCGCCGCGATCACGCTCGGCCGGTCCTGGGAGGATACGTTCCCGCTGCGCGGACAGGACGGGAGCTATCGCTGGTTCCTGTCTAAGGCATTGCCGCACCGAGACGAGTCCGGGCGGATCCTGCGCTGGTACGGGACCAACACCGACATCACCGGCCGCCGCACGGTCGAGGAGCGGCTACGCCATTCCGAGCAGCGCTTCCGCGCATTGGTGGACGCCTCGGCGGCGGTCATCTGGAACACCAACGCGGCCGGCGAGCTGACGCCGCCGCAGGTCCGGTGGAGCACTTATACCGGCCAGACCGAGGAGGCCTACCAGGGCTGGGGCTGGCTGGATGCCGTCCATCCCGACGACCGGGGCCACGCGGCTGATGCCTGGGCGGCCTGCGTGGAGGCGCGCGGGACCTACGAGGTCGAGTACAGGCTGCGCCGGTATGACGGGACCTGGCGCGCCATGGAGGTGCGCGGCGTGCCGGTTCTTGCCGAGGACGGCTCCTTGCGGGAATGGGTCGGCACCTGCGTCGACGTCACCGAGCGGAAGGAGGCCGAGGAGGCGGTGGAGCGCGCCCGACAGGCTGCCGAGGCGGCCAATCGGGCGAAGAGCCAGTTCATCGCCAATATGAGCCACGAGCTGCGCACACCGCTCTCGGCGGTGATCGGCTATTCCGAGATGCTCGGCGAGGAGCTGGAGGATATCGGCCAGGCCGCCCTGCTGCCGGACCTGCGCAAGATCGAGGCGGCGGCCCGCCACCTCCTGTCGCTGATCAACGACGTACTCGACATCTCGAAGATCGAGGCCGGCCGCATGACCGCCTCGGCCGAGACCTTCTCGGTGGCGGACCTGCTTCGGGACGTACGCGACGCGACCGGTTCCCTGGTCGAGAAGAAGGGCAACCGCTTCGTCCTCGACGCCAGCGCGGCGGGCGAGGCCGGTCTGGGCTCCATGCACCAGGACCAGACCAAGATCCGCCAATGCCTGCTGAACCTGATCGGCAACGCGGCGAAGTTCACCGAAGGCGGCACGATCACCCTGACGGTGCGACGACACCGGGAGGCGGGCGCCGACTGGCTGTCCTTCGCGGTCGCCGATACCGGCATCGGCCTGACCGAGGCGCAGATCGGTCGCCTGTTCGAGCGCTTCGTCCAGGCCGACGACTCGACCACCCGGCAGTTCGGCGGCACGGGTCTCGGGCTCGCCATCACCCGCGCCTTCTGCCGGACGATGGGCGGCGACATCGGCGTCACCAGTACCCCGGGTGCCGGTGCGACCTTCACGGTCCGCCTGCCCGCGACCCTGCGGCCCGAGGATGCGCCGCCGGCCGAGGCCGAGGCGCACACGCCGGTGGAACCGCACGAGCAGCACGAGACGGTGCTGCTGGTCGACGACGACCCGGCGGCCCGCGAGCTGCTCCAGCGCTTCTTGGAGCGCGAGGGCTTCCATGTCCGCAGCGCCAATGACGGCCGCGCCGGCCTGACGCTGGCCCGGGCCCTGAAGCCCCGGGCGATCCTGCTCGACGTCGAGATGCCGCGCATGGACGGCTGGGCGGTGCTCCACGCGGTCCGCAACGATCCGGATCTCGCCGGGACGCCGGTGATCATGACCTCGGTAGTGGCCGAGCAGGGGCTCGGCCAGGCGCTTGGCGCCACCGACTATTTCGTCAAGCCGATCGACTGGGATCGGCTCAAGGGCCTGATGGAGCGCTACCGGCCGGAGGCGCCGAACGAGGCGCGGGTCCTCGTCGTCGACGACGATGCGGATGCTCGGGAGCGCCTGCGCCGCTCCCTCGGCCGGGAGGGATGGACCGTCGACGAGGCGGAGAACGGCCGGATCGGCCTGGAGCGCGTCAGCCAGGCGCGGCCGAGCCTGATCTTGCTCGATCTGATGATGCCCGAGATGGACGGGTTCGGCTTCCTGCGCGCGCTGCGGGCGCAGCCCGACGGCGACGTACCCGTAGTGGTGCTCACCGCCAAGGAGATCACCGAGGCCGAGAAGGAGAGCCTGAACCGGCAGGCCGACCGGGTGATCGCCAAGGGCTCCATGAGCCTGGCGGAGATCGGCCGGCAGCTCCGTGTCCTGTATGCGCGCGCTGCGGACGAGCCGGTACCGGGACGGCTGCAGGGATTGATCGAGCGACTTGCCGAGAACGATGTAGGGGGATCACGATGAGCGAAGACGGGATCGATCCGGAGAAGGCTGTGGCCATCCGCCTGCGGGCACGGCTCGCGGTGGTGGAGCGGGCAGCGTGGTTCGGCCTCGTCCACGCCATGAAGACGCGGCCGGCCGAGACCGAGGCCTACATCGCCGCGGAACGGGCGCGCTGCACCGACGGATTCGGCAGCGGCTCCTGGGCCAAGGATCTGACCGACGCCGAGCGGAAGATGCTGGCCGACGAGGTCGATACCGGGCTGGCGCAACTGATCGAGGATGCGCGCGGGGAGGTGTAAGCTGCCGTCTTTGCGAGCGGAGCGAAGCAACCCAGTGTAGCGCCACGTTCTCCGAGGTCGCGCCGCCATGGGCACTTCGCTGCGTGCGTGATGACGGGGCGGGCGACGTCGAGCCTCGGCTCTAAGCTGCCGAGAAAACGTCGCCCCAAGCCGGCGGCAACCCCGTCCATGATAGCGGCGGCGCCACCGCGTGCCCCGGCAGACGCGTGGCGGAAAAGACCCCCCGCGCCACCGCCCGCGCCAGCACCCGCGCGGCCGCATCGCCCAGACGCGCCATCGCACCCACCGGATCGGCCAGCGGCACGGCGCCGGTGGCCGCGGCAAACACCAGATCGCCGTCGAGGGGCGTATGCGCCGGGACGAGGGCGCGGGCGAGGCCGTCCTGGGCTGCCACCGCGAGGCGCCGGCACTGCGCCTTGGTCAGCGCCGCGTCGGTCGCCACCACGGCGAGCGTCGTGGCCGCGCCCGGCAGCGCCCGGGCCGGGAAGGCGAGGGCGTCGGCCGGCATCCGCCCCGGGGATCCCAGGCCGCCGAACTCGTTGCCCTCCTCGAAGGGCGCGGCCCAGAAATGCGGCCCGTCACCAATCGTCGCGTTGCCGAAGGCGTTCACCGCCACGAGCGCCCCGACCCGGAAACCGGTGCCTGCCACGAGCGCCGAGGCCGAGCCGATCCCGCCCTTCAGGCGCCCGGTGCGCGCGCCGGTCCCGGCCCCCACAGAGCCCAGATCGAAATCCTCGGCCGCCGCCGCGGCGGCGGAAAAACCGAGTTCGCGATAGGGCGGGTAGCGGCCCCAATCCTTGTCGCCGCCATTGAGCAGGTCGAACAGGATCGCCCCGGGCACGATCGGCACCCGCATCCCGCCGACCGGGAAGCCCCGCCCGGCTTCGGCGAGCCACGCCGTCACGCCCGCCGCCGCGTCGAGCCCGAAGGCCGAGCCCCCCGACAGCACCAGGGCGTCGATCCGCTCGACGGTGCGCTCGGGGTCGAGAAGGTCGGTCTCGCGGGTGCCGGGCCCGCCGCCCCGCACGTCCACGGAGGCGACCACCGGGGCGTCGAACAGGATCGCGGTGACGCCGCTGGCGATCCGCAGATCGCTCGCGTGGCCGACCCGCAGGCCGGGAATATCCGTGATGCAATTCTGCAGCATCGGCGGAGCTTGCCACGCCGGGCGATCGACGCAAATGCCCGCGGGCGCCGCGGACCGCCCGACCGGGTTCTCTGGTTGGTGAGGCGGCAAACCGGATCAAGGAGCACGCCATGGACGTCGGATTCATCGGATTGGGGCGGATGGGCCGCGCCATGGCCGCCAACCTTGCGCGAGCCGGTCACACGGTCCGCGCCTGGAACCGCTCGCCGGAGGCCGCGCGCGGGATCGAGGGCGTCACCCCTGTGGCGAGCGCTGCCGAAGCCTTCGCCGGCGAGGCCGTGGTCACCATGCTGGCGGACGACGCCGCCCTCGAAGCCGTGATCGTGGCCGGCGGCCTCCTCGACCAGCCGGAGCGCCCGGGCCTGCATATCGGGATGAGCACGATCTCCGTGGCCCTCGCCCGGCAGCTCGCCGCCGTGCACGAGCGGGCCGGCGTCCCCTACATCTCGGCCCCGGTCTTCGGCCGGCCGGACGTGGCGGAGGCCGGCAAGCTCAACATCGTGGCCGCCGGCGCGGCGGCCCAGATCGACCGCGCGGGCCCGCTCCTCGACGCCATGGGCACCAAGACCTGGCGCTTCGGCGACGACCCGACCCGCGCGAACGCCGTCAAGCTCGCTGGCAACTTCATGCTGATCTCGGCCATCGAGGCCATGGCGGAGGCCTGCGCCCTCACGGAAGGCCACGATGTCCCCGGCGCCGACTTCCTCGACCTGATGACCAACACGCTGTTCGCCTCGCCCGTCTACAAGGGCTACGGCGCCTCGATCGCGCAGAACCGCTACGAGCCGCCGGGCTTCATCCTCAAGCTCGGGGCCAAGGACGTGCGGCTGGCCCTCCAGGCCGCCGAGGGGGCCGGCGTGCCGATGCCGTTCGCGAGCGTGCTGCGCGACGGCCTCATCGAGGCGATCAGCCACGGCGACGGCGACAAGGACCTCGCCGCCCTGGCGCGCGTCTCGGCGCGTCGCGCCGGACGGTAGCGGCTTTCCAGAGAGCTAAGCCTCAAGGGAGTGATCAGGGCTGCTCTTCGGAGCCCCGTTTCACAGCCCGAAGCGGGCGAAGGCCGCGCGCTCCTCGAACGCCGCGAGGGCGCCCGCGGCGAGCCCGATCCCGCCGGGGGCCCCGCCCCGGCGCAGCAGGCGGGACAGGAGGCCGCCCCGCGCCTCGGCGACGAGGCGCAGATCGACCTTCTCGCCGAAGCGGGCGCGCATCGCGGTGCGTACGTCGCCAAGCGCATCGACGAGGCCCAGAGGCAATGCCTGCCGCCCGGTCCAGACTGCGCCGGTAAACAGGTTCTCGGATTTCGACAGGGTCGGCCGCCGGGCCGTGACGAGGCCCGTGAACAGGTCCTGCACATCGGACTGGATGCGCTTCAGGCGCTCCACGTCGGCGGGATCCTCCGGGCGGAACGGGTCGAGCATCGACTTCGCCTCACCTTGCGTATGCACCCGGCGCTCGACGCCGAGCTTCTCCAAGAGGCCGTGGAAGCCGAACCCGGCCGAGACCACGCCGATCGAGCCGACAATCGAGGTCGGATCGGCGACGATCTCGTCGGCCGCGCAGGCGATCATGTAGCCGCCGGAGGCCGCGACATCCTCCACGAAGGCGATCACCGGCACGCCCTTCTCCTCGGCCAGCGCCCGGATTCGGCGGTGGATCAGGTGCGACTGCGCCGGCGAGCCGCCGGGCGAGTTGATCACCAGAGCCACCGCCTTGATCCCCGGCATTCCGAAGGCGCGCTCCAGGCTGCCCGCCACACCGCCGATCGAGAGGCCCGGCCGGATCGGCGAGACTGCCCCGATCGTGCCCGAGAGCCGGACCACGGCGACCCGCGGGCGGCGGTCCCGGAAGCGGCGTGGGAGGAGGGCGCGGAAGGAGTCGGGGAACGCAAACGCCATGGGGGTCTTACGTCGCTCGTCATGAGGCCGGGCGGGGGACGGCCCGGGTGCGCCTGTTCGGAAACTGGGCGCTTTCCGGCCGCACGCAAGGGCGTGCGTCTGCGCAGTCAGAACGGATCGAACCGTTTGCCGACCTTGGCCGTTTCAGGCGACGGCGCGCGCCACGTGCCGGCCCGGATCCGCTTGACTCGGACGGGTGCTCACACGGGAGAGAAACGATGCGACCCTGGCCAATCCTGGTCCTCCTCGCCGCGCTGCTCGGCGGGCTGGCGAGCGCGCCCGCGCGCGCGGCACCCCTTCCGGTCCCGGCGAGCGCCGAGGCTGCGGCGCCCGCCCCCGCGGTGCAGCAGGCCCGCTGGCATTACCGCCGCCACTGGCACCGCCGGCACCACTGGCATCACCGTCACCACTGGCACCGCCGTCACCACTGGCGCCGGCACCACTGGCATCGCCATCACGGATACCGCCGCCATTACGGGCATCGCTATCACGGTTACCGACACCACGCGTTCCGCGGTCGCGCCGTGGGCCACCGCCACCTCACATTCTACTAAGCGGACCGACCCGCGTCCCGGCCCAATGCGGCCGGGACGCGGCCCTCCCGACGCCCCTGTCGGCGACCGCGCCGCGACCTTGCGGGCGGCCTCGGAAAACCTTATTTAACCGTCTGATATCACTGCTCTTCCGAGAGGCCGTTCCGGCGCACCGCGCGCCACCCCGGAACGGTCGCGAGCACCGCCCGTCCGGGCTTCAGAACGGAAATCGACTTGGCCGAGAACGATCCGACTGGCGCCGCCCCGCCCGCCAGCGACATCCGCCCCGTCTCCATCACCGACGAGATGCGCCGCTCCTACCTCGATTACGCGATGAGCGTGATCGTGAGCCGGGCGCTTCCCGACGCCCGCGACGGTCTCAAGCCGGTGCACCGGCGCATCCTCTACTCCGCCTTCGAATCCGGGCACCTGCCCGAGCGGAAATACGTCAAGTCGGCGCGCATCGTCGGCGACGTGATCGGTCTCTACCACCCGCACGGCGACCAATCGATCTACGACGCCCTCGTGCGGATGGCGCAGGACTTCTCCATGCGCCTCATGCTCATTGACGGGCAGGGCAATTTCGGCTCGGTGGACGGCGATCCGCCGGCGGCCATGCGCTACACCGAATCGCGGCTGGCCAAACCTGCCACGGCGCTGCTCTCCGACATCGACAAGAACACCGTCGATTTCGGACCGAACTACGACGAGTCGCGCGAGGAGCCGAGTGTCCTTCCCGCCCGCTTCCCCAATCTCCTGGTCAACGGCGCCGGCGGCATCGCGGTCGGCATGGCCACCAACATCCCGCCGCACAATCTCGGCGAGCTGATCGACGCCTGCGTGGCGCTGATCGACGATCCAGGCCTGACCATCGAGCAACTCACCGAGATCGTCCCCGGTCCGGACTTCCCCACCGGCGGCATGATCCTCGGCCGCGCCGGCACCCGCCAGGCCTACGCCACCGGCCGCGGCTCGGTGATCATGCGCGCCAAGTCGCATGTCGAGGAGCTGCGCAAAGAGCGCGAGGCGCTGATCTTCACCGAGATCCCCTACCAGGTGAACAAGGCGACGCTCGTCGAGAAGATCGCTGAGCTGGTGAAGGAGAAGCGCGTCGAGGGCATCTCGGACCTGCGCGATGAATCCGACCGGACGGGCATGCGCATCGTCGTCGAGATCAAGCGCGACGCCATGGCCGACGTGGTGCTGAACCAGCTCTACCGGTTCACGCCCCTGCAATCTTCCTTCGGCTGCAACATGGTGGCGCTGAACGGCGGCCGCCCCGAGCTGATGAACCTGAAGGACCTGCTCCAGGCCTTCGTGGATTTCCGCGAGGAAGTCGTCTCCCGGCGGACCAAGTTCCTCCTCGGCAAGGCCCGCGAGCGCGCGCACGTCTTGTGCGGCCTCGCCATCGCGGTCGCCAATATCGACGAGGTGATCCGCCTGATCAGGACGTCGCCCGATCCGAACACGGCCCGCGAGGCCCTGATGAGCCGCGACTGGCCGGCCCACGATATTGCGCCGCTGATCGCCCTGGTCGATGATCCGCGCCACCGGGTCGCCGAGGACGGGACTTATCGCCTGTCCGAGACGCAAGCCCGCGCGATCCTCGACCTGCGCCTGCAGCGCCTCACGGCCCTCGGCCGCGACGAAGTCGGCGACGAGTTGAAGACGCTCGCCGACGAGATCGCCGACTATCTCGACATCCTGCGCTCACGGGTGCGCATCCAGACAATCGTGAAGCAGGAGCTGGTGGAGGTCCGCGAGCAATTCGCCACGCCGCGCCGGACCGAGATCGTCGATTTCGACGGCAGCGTCGAGGACGAGGACCTCATCGCCCGCGAGGACATGGTGGTCACCGTGTCGCACGCCGGCTACGTTAAGCGCGTTCCGCTCTCGACCTACCGGTCCCAGCGCCGCGGGGGCAAGGGCCGCTCCGGAATGGCGACCCGCGACGAGGATTTCGTCACCCGCCTGTTCGTGGCCAACACCCACACGCCTGTGCTGTTCTTCTCCAGCCAGGGCCAAGCCTACAAGGAGAAGGTCTGGCGGCTGCCGATGGCGGCCCCGAACGCCCGCGGCAAGGCGCTGGTGAACATCCTGCAACTGCAGGACACCTCGGAGCGCATCACCACGATCATGCCGCTGCCCGAGGACGAGGCCTCCTGGGAGACGCTCGACGTGATGTTCGCGACCGCGAGCGGCAATGTCCGGCGCAACAAACTGTCGGACTTCACCACGGTGAACCGCAACGGCAAGATCGCCATGAAGCTCGATCCGGGCGACCACATCGTCCATGTCGAGATCTGCCGTCCGGACCAGAACGTGTTGCTGACCACGGCGCTCGGGCAGTGCATCCGCTTCCCCGTGGAGGACGTGCGCGTGTTCAAGGGCCGCGACTCGACGGGCGTCCGCGGCATCCTGCTCGCCAAGGACGACCGGGTCATCTCGATGACCATCCTGAACGCCTTCGATGCCACCGCGGAGGAGCGGGCCGGCTACCTGAAGATGCGCCGCGCCGTGACCGGCGAGGCCGAGGAGAACGGCGACGCGGAGGTCGAGGACGGCGCCGAGGCGGCGGCGATCTCGCTGGACCGCTACAACGAGATGGGCGCGGCCGAGCAGTACGTGCTGACCCTGTCCGAACGGGGCTTCGGCAAGCGCTCCTCGTCGTTCGAGTACCGGACCTCGGGACGCGGCGGAAAGGGCATCACGGCGATGCGGGTCAATGCCCGCAACGGCAGCCTCGTGGCGTCGTTCCCTGTGGAGGCCTCGGACCAGATCATGCTGGTCACCGACGGCGGCCAGCTGATCCGCGTGCCGGTGGACGACATCCGCATAGTCGGCCGCGCCTCGCAGGGCGTGACGGTGTTCAACACTGCCAAGGACGAGAAGGTCGTCTCGGTGGAGCACATCGAGGGCGAGGACGAAGGGACCGCCGAGGGCGGTGCGGAGGGTGCTGCGGAGGGCGGCGACGAGGCCTGACGCGCCGCGCCCCCGCCCGCAGGTTCCGTCCGACGCGAAAATGCTCTAGGTCGGGCCTCAATGACCCGCACTGCGCTCTATGCCGGCTCGTTCGATCCGGTCACGAACGGCCATCTCGACGTGGTCCGCCAAGCCTGTCGGCTGGTGGACCGCCTCGTGATCGCCATCGGCGTGCATCCCGGCAAGGCGCCGCTGTTCTCCGCCGAGGAGCGCGCCGCCCTGCTCACCGAGACCTGCGGGCCGGTGGCCGAGGCCGAAGGCGCGGCGCTGGAGATCGTCACGTTCAACGATCTCGCCGTCTCGGCCGCCCGGCGCTGCGGCGCCGCGGTCTTCATCCGCGGCCTGCGGGACGGCACGGATCTCGACTACGAGATGCAGCTCGCCGGCATGAACGGCGCCATGGCGCCGGAGGTGCAGACGGTGTTCCTGCCAGCCTCGACGCAGGCCCGCCCGATCACCGCGACGCTGGTGCGCCAGATCGCCGGCATGGGGGGCGACGTGTCGCCCTTCGTGCCCGCGGCCGTCGCCGCGCGCCTCCGCCAGCGCTTCGCCGCCCATTCCTGAGACCAGCCCGACCCCGGAAGGACTTCGATGAACCGACGCCACGCCCTCCTCGCGCTCGCCCTCACCCTCGGCACGGCCCAGGCCGCCCGGGCCGCCGATGCCAACACGGTCTATCTCCAGACCAAGGACGGGCGGATCACCATCGAGCTGCGGCCGGACCTGGCGCCCAAGCACGTCAAGCAGATCAAGACGCTGGTCTCCCAGGGCTTCTACAACGGCCTCAAGTTCCACCGGGTCATCGACGGCTTCATGGCCCAGACCGGCGACCCGAAGGGCAACGGCACCGGCGGCTCCAGCCTGCCGAATATCCCGGCCGAGTTCACACAGGCGGCCCAGTTCCGCCGCGGCACCGTGGGCATGGCCCGCTCGCAGGATCCGAACTCGGCGAATTCCCAGTTTTTCATCTGCCTCGGCGACGCGCCGTTCCTGAACGGCCAGTACACGATCGTCGGCAACGTCACGGACGGGCTCGACGTCCTCGACAAGATCAAGAAGGCCGCCCCCGGCGCGCCCGGCGGTGCCGTGCAGGATCCCGACAAGATCGTCAGCATGACGCTCGCCGAGAAGGCCAAGTAGCGGCCGCATGCCGGGCCGGCGCGCCGCCTCGATCATCCTGCTGAGTCTGATCCCGGCGGCCGCCGCGGCGTATGACGGCGTGCCCTTCTACGGCTACGCCTACGGGCCGGGGGGCGGCTACCCGCTGAGCCTGCCCCAGACCCTGCGCGGGACGGTCCCGGTGCCGGTCACCCGGATGGCGACCAAGCCCGCCGACACCCTGGCCGAGCTCTATCCGGCGCTCGCCGCCTGCTGGCACGCGCCGGGCGGCCTCGGCCGCCCGAGCGGCGGCGCCGACGACATCGAGATCACCCTGCGGCTGGCGCTGCGGCGCGACGGCAGCCTGATCGGGCCGCCCCGCGTCACCTACGCGGCGGGGGTCGCGGGCGATCGGCGGGCCGCCCTGGTGCGCGGGACCCTCGATGCCCTCGCGCGCTGCACCCCGGCCCACATCACGCCGGGCCTGGGGCGGGCGATCGCGGGCCGGCCGGTGGCGCTCCGCTTCGTCTACCGCCCGCCGGCCTGAGCGCTGGCGAACCTGTCACGGGCGCTGGCCGGATCCGGTGCGCGCCGATACAGTTCCAACAACCGGAAGGAAAGACCATGGCCGACAACGAGACCATCGTGCTGGAGACCACCAAGGGCCGCGTCGTGATCGCGCTGCGCCCCGACCTCGCCCCGGGCCATGTCGAGCGGATCAAGACGCTCGCCGCGCAGGGCTTCTACGACGGCGTGCCCTTCCACCGGGTAATCGACGGGTTCATGGCCCAGACGGGCGACCCGACCGGCACCGGCTCGGGCGGCTCGGACCTGCCGGACCTGAAGGCCGAGTTCAACGCCGAGCCGCACGTGCGCGGCACCTGCTCGATGGCGCGGACGAACTTCCCGCACTCGGCGAACTCGCAGTTCTTCATCTGCTTCGACGACGCCCGCTTCCTCGACAAGCAGTACACGGTGTGGGGCAAGGTCGTGGAAGGCATGGACGTGGTCGACACGATCAACAAGGGCGAGCCGCCGCGCTCGCCGGACAAGATCGTGAAGGCGACCGTCGGCATCGCCTGATCGTCACTGGATCGCCGAGTCGCCCGCAGCCTGCGGGCGACTCGGTGCCTCCGAACCGCGCCCTCATCCTGAAGCGCCCGCGTCAGCGGGCCATGAAGGAGCCCTCCAGCCAGCCCCGCGATCCCTGGAGCCCTTCTTCGAGGCCCTCTCTGCGCTCCGGCACTTTAGGGTAAGGGGCGAGGGCGAGACTGAATGCGGCTCACGCGCCCGCTGATCGCCCGCTACCCCGACCGTCGGCTTCCGATCGCAGCAACGCGACTTCCGCCGCCGCCAGATCCTCCGGCGTGTTGAGGTTGAGGAACGGGTCCACCGGCTCCTCCGGCCAGGCGGCCGCCGCGGCCCCGTGGCGCGCGATGAAGGCGCCGACGCGCCGCTCGCCCCGCTCCAGATAGCCGCGCAGGTCGTCGCGCAGGGCCGTCGGCCAGAGGGCGATCGTGTAGTGCTGCCGCGCGCCGGAGGCCGCCAGCGCGATGCCGGTCTCCGACCCCGCAGCCTCGAGCCGCGCCACCAGATCCGCCGGCAGGAAGGGCGCGTCGCCCGACACGCTCACCACCCGCGCGACACCCTGCGCGGCGGCGTGCTCCAGCCCGGCGAGGATGCCGGCGAGCGGTCCCGGCTGATCCGGCACCGGGTCTCGCAGGATCGGCCCGGGGAAGGCGGAGAACCGCGACGGGTCGCCGTTGGCACTCAGCGCCAGCCCCGCTCCACATTGCGGCTTGAGCCGTTCGACCACCCGGTCCAGCAGGGTCCGGCCGCCGAGCCGCAGCAGCGGCTTGTCGCCGCCGCCCATGCGCCGCGCCTGCCCGCCGGCCAGGATCAGGCCCAGAACCGGCCGCGCCACGGCCTCACTCGAAGACGATCTTCGGCGCCGCCCGCCCGGCCGGCGCGCCGGACAGGTTCGACCAGAGCTGGGCGGCGATGTCCCGGTACACCTTGGCGTGCGGCCCGTCCGGATCGGTCGCCACCACCGGCTGGCCGGAATCCGAGGTCTCGCGGATGGTCATGTCGAGCGGGACCTCGCCGAGGAACGGCACGCCGAGGCGCTGCGCCTCGATCCGCGCGCCGCCGTGCCCGAAGATGTGCGAGGCGTGGCCGCAGTTCGGGCAGACGAAGGTCGCCATGTTCTCGATCACGCCGAGGATCGGCACCGCGACCTTCTTGAACATGGTCACGCCGCGCCGCGCGTCGATCAGCGCGAGGTCCTGGGGCGTCGAGACGATCACGGCGCCCGAGAGCGGCGTCGCCTGCGCCATGGTGAGCTGCGCGTCGCCGGTGCCGGGCGGCATGTCGACCAGGAGCACGTCGAGCTCGCCCCAGAGCACGTCGCGCAGCATCTGGGTGATGGCCGACTGGACCATCGGGCCGCGCCAGATCATCGCCGTCTCGGGCTCGATCAGGAAGCCGATCGACATGACCTTGAGCCCGTAGCCGACCATCGGCTCCATGGCCTTGTTGTCGACCACGGTCGGCTTGCCGGAGAGGCCGAACAGCTTCGGCACGGACGGGCCGTAGATGTCGGCGTCGAGGAGGCCGACCTTCAGCCCCTGCGCCTGGAGCGCCAGGGCGAGGTTGCAGGCAGTGGTGGACTTGCCGACGCCGCCCTTGCCGGAGGCGACCGCCACGATGTGGCGCACGCCGGCGATCTGCGGGCCCTGGTTCGGCGGTGCGCCGGGCCGCGGCGGCGCGACCGGCGGCGGGCTCACGGGCCGCGGGGCGGCGCTGCTCTGGGCCGGGTGGCTCTGGTTGCGCTCGGAGGTGAGGCTCGCGAACACGCCCGAGACGCCCGGCATCTGCAGGACCCGGCCCTCGGCCTGCCGCCGCACCGGCTCGAACCGCTCGGCCTCGCTGGGATCGACCAGGATCGAGAACATCACGCGGCTGTTCGCATCGACCACGACCTGGGAGAGCCGCCCCGAGCCGGGCAGGGTGGTTCCGGCGGCGTCGACGGTGACGTCGGCGAGCGCCTTCAGCACGTCGTCACGGGTGATCGCCAAAATCGTTCTCCACGGGGCAAGCAGGTATGCCAGTGCATGTAACCAAGCGTGCCGAGAACACCAGACCCCGCGCCCGCAATCGGCCGCCGGCCCGATCGCCTGCGTCCCTCTGCCCGTCCCGGGCCGGCAGCCCGGACAGCGTCCGGGTCAGTGCGGGCGGGCGATGAGGTTGCATTCCTCCATGGGGCCGCGCACCACTGTGCCGTCGCCGCGCCTGTAGACGCCGTGGCGCAGGCGACGGCACCCGAGCGGGCCGCGCAGGCGCTTCACGCGCTCGATATGGACGCTGCCGTAGCGCCGGTTTGAGAAGTCATGACCGCCGATGTGCACGCCCGGGCCGAAGCGCACCTCGGCGGCGGCCGGCAGCGCGCAGAGGCTGAGCGCGCCGAGCGCCAGCGCCGCTGCGCGACCGATCACCCGAACACGTCGCATCCGAACCTCCTCGCCGCACGGGCAAGCTGAACCAACGGGAGACTGATCCGTTGTCGGGGCAGCCTTCGGCCGGGGGCCCCCTCCGGAGACCCCGCCGGGACCGAAACGACGCGTAGGAGACCACGTTCATGCATCAGGGCAACCACCGCGACCACGAGGGCGCGAAGAAGCTGTTCGAGCTCATCAAGGACGTGAAGATCGCCATGATGACGACCGTCGATTCCGACGGGACGCTCAACAGCCGTCCGATGTGGAACAACGACGCCGACGAGAACGGCGACCTGTGGTTCTTCACCAAGCTGCACTCGCCCAAGACCGCCGAGATCAGCAAGGACAACCAGATCAATCTCGCCTATTCCGACCCGTCGAGCCAGAACTACGTCTCGGTGGCCGGCAAGGCCGAGATCGTCCGCGACCAGTCGATCATCGACGCGAAGTGGAATGAGAGCCTGAAGACCTGGTTCCCTAACGGCAAGGACGACCCCGAGGTGGCGCTGATCCGGGTCCACCCGGAGAAGGGCGAGTACTGGGACAGCCCGAACAGCACGATGCTCCACCTCTACGGCTACGTGAAGGCCTCGCTCACCGGCGAGAGCCCGAAGACCGAGACCAAGAAGGTCGATCTCGCCTGAGCCTCCGGCTTCAGGACACAGCGTTTCCGCGGGCGGTCTCCACGAGGAGGCCGCCCGTTGCCTTGACGGGCGCGTGCTCGGCATGCGCTCTGCGCGAGCGAAGGGCGGCAGAGTGCGTCACGAATGCTCGATCTGGCCAAGCGAGTCTACGATCACAGCTTCCGCATCGACCCGATCGTGCGGTCGCTGCTCGATACGGATTTCTACAAGCTGCTCATGGCGCAGACGATCCTGCGCCGGCATCCCGACATCCGGACGACTTTCGGCATCACCAACCGCACGCGGCGCATCCGCATCGCCGACGAGGTCGATGCCGGGCTCCTGCGCGAGCAGCTGGACCACGCCCGCACCGTCCGCCTCAGCAAGGGCGAGGTCACGTGGCTGCGCGGCAACGTCTTCCGCGGCCAGGGGCGCATCCTCGGGCCCGAATTCGTGAGCTGGTTCGAGGACTTCCAGCTCCCGGAATACGAGCTCGCCGTCCATGACGGCCAGTACGAGCTGACCTTCCACGGTCCCTGGGTCGAGACCACGATGTGGGAGGTCCCGGCGCTGGCGATCCTCAACGAGCTGCGGGCGCGAGCCGTGCTGCGCGGCCTTGGCAAGCTCGACCTGCAGGTGCTCTACGCCCGCGCCATGACGCGGGTCTGGGAGAAGATCGAGCGGCTGCAGAAGCTGCCGGACCTGTCGGTGGCGGATTTCGGCACGCGCCGGCGCCACGGCTTCCTGTGGCAGGACTGGTGCGTGCAGGCGATGGCGGAGGGCCTGGGCGGCGCGTTCCTCGGCACCTCGAACTGCCTGATCGCGGCCCGGCAGGAGGTCGAGCCCGTGGGCACGAACGCCCACGAATTGCCGATGGTCTACGCGGCGCTCGCTGAGGACGACGCCGCGCTCGCCGCAGCCCCCTACGCGGTGCTGTCCGACTGGCAGGAGGATTACGGCGGCAACCTGCTGGTGATCCTGCCCGACACCTACGGCACGACCGGATTCCTGGCGAACGCCCCGGACTGGGTGAGCGACTGGACCGGCATCCGCATCGACTCGAAGGACCCGATCGAGGGCGGCGAGGAGGTGGTCCGCTTCTGGCAGGAGCGCGGGCTTGATCCGCGCGACAAGCTCGCGATCTTCTCGGACGGGCTCGACATCGACGAGATCGAGCGCATCCATGCCAGGTTCCACGGCCGGATGCGCATCGGCTACGGCTGGGGTACGCTCCTCACCAACGATTTCCGCGGGCTCCTGCCGGACGGCAAGCTCGACCCGGTCTCGATCGTCTGCAAGGTCACGGAGGCGGACGGCCGGCCCACCGTGAAGCTCTCCGACAATCCCACCAAGGCGCAGGGCCCGGCCGACGAGGTCGCCCGCTACCGGCGGGTCTTCGGCATCGGCGACCAGGAGGCGCTGCCGGTGGTGGTGTGAGGGGTGTCAGACCCGGCACGGTGAAACACGCGGGCTGACGGCCGGCGACTGAATTCATTATCATGTCGGCCAATCGGAGCCGCCTCAGGCGGTCCCTCCTGGGAGAACGCCATGTCGATGAATCGCCGCTCGCTCATCGGGGCCGCGGGCCTTGCCCTGACGGCGCCCACCCTGCAGGGCGCGCGGGCGGCCGAAGCGACGAAGCCGGCCGCGAAGGCGCCCCCGCCGCACGTCACGAAGATCCTCGCGCAGTGGATCCTCAGTTCCTCCTACGACACGCTGCCCGACCCCGTCCGCCGCGAGGGCGTGCGCAGCTTCCTCAACTGGGTGGGCGTGGCGATCGGCGGCTCGCACCACGAGACCGTGGACGTGGCGGTCTCGGCCCTGCAGCCCTTCTCGGGGCCGCCCCAGGCCGGGCTGTTCGGCCGGACCGAGCGGTTCGACATCATGAACGCCGCCTTCCTCAACGGTGTGTCGAGCCACATCTTCGACTTCGACGACACCCACCTGAAGACGATCATCCACCCGGCCGGCCCGGTCGCCTCGGCGATCCTCGCCTACGCGGCGATGAAGCCGGTCTCCGGCAAGGACTTCCTCGACGCCCTGGTGGTCGGGATCGAGGCCGAGTGCCGGATCGGCAACGCGGTCTACCCGAACCACTACGATGCCGGCTGGCACATCACCGGCACCTGCGGACCGTTCGGCGCCGCGGCGGCGGCCGGCAAGCTGATGGGGCTCACCGAGCAGCAGATGGTCTACGCCCTGGGGCTCGCCGCATCGCAGCCGGTGGGACTGCGCGAGTCCTTCGGCTCGATGAACAAGAGCTTCAACCCGGGCCGCGCGGCCTCGAACGGCCTGTTCGCGGCGATCCTGGCCGCGAAGGGCTTCACCTCGTCGGACGGGATGATCGAGGCCAAGCGCGGCTGGGCCAACACGATCTCCACCAAGCAGGACTGGTCCGAGATCACCGACGGCCTCGGCACCCGCTACGAGGCGCAGCTCAACACCTACAAGCCCTTCGCCTGCGGGATCGTCATGCACCCGACGATCGACGCGGCGATCCAGATCCGCGACGCGGACCATGTCAGGCCCGAGGACATCCAGCGCGTCGACCTGAAGGTCCACCCGCTCGTGCTGGAACTGACCGGCAAGACCGCGCCGAAGACCGGCCTTGAGGGCAAATTCAGCATCTACCACGCGGCCGCGGTGGCCTTCGTCGAAGGTGCGGGCGGCGAGAAGCAGTTCAGCGACCGGGCGGTGAACGATCCGCGGGTGGTGACCCTGCGCCAGAGGGTGGTCCCGGTGATCACGCCCGGCATCGATCCCGCGCAGGTCGACATGACCGTGACGCTGAACGACGGGCAGACGTTCCACCGGCATATCGAGCACGCCATCGGCAGCGTCGAGAAGCCGATGTCGGACGCGCAGCTGGAGGCGAAGTTCGCCGACCTCGCGGCGGGCGTGCTGCCGGACGCACAGGCCAAGCGGGTGATGCAGCTCTGCTGGTCGCTGCCCGAACTCAAGGATGCTGGCGAGGTGGCGCGGGCCGGCGTCGCGGGGTCCTGACCGATACGCGAAGGCTGCCGGGATCGTTTTCAGGCCCTGTGCCGTTCCCCGTCCGCGAGGCTTCCGTTGCCCCCGGCGGTTGCCCGCGCGTGGCGTTCGGGACGCGAGTCACTGTATGGGTACCACTACCCCGGTCGGGGTCGAATCGGCAGCGCGACCCGGGACACCACTGATCCCGCCGCGGCCGACCCGAGTCGCCGCGGCCGAAACGCCGCGGGCCGCGACAGCGTCGCCGATCGTGGTCGGCGCCACCATCATCGCGGCCCTGTATTTCGGCCGCGAGATCTTCATCCCGATCGCGATCGCACTGCTGATGTCGTTCGTGCTCACGCCGCTGGTGAACAGCCTGCGGCGATTGCGGCTGCCGCGTCTGGTAGCGGTGGGCGTCAGCGTGCTCCTGACCGTCGGCATCGGGGCGGCGCTCGCGACCCTGATCGGCATTCAGGCGGCCGATCTCGCGGGCGACGTCCCGCGCTACCGGGCTACCATCGAGCGCAAGATCAACGGGCTGCGCGACTCGCCCGTCGGGCACGTCACCGAATACGTCGCTAATATCGGGCGAGCGCTCCATGGCGGCGCCAAGGAGGCCGGCAGCCCGGAGGCGCAGCCAGCCGCGCCGCAATCGGCACCATCGCCAGGTCCCGAACAGGCCCCGGCCGCGCCGAAGCCCGTCTTGGTCGAGGTCGCCACGAGCCCGCCGGGCTCCCTGGAGATGCTCTCGACCGTGCTCACGCCGGTGATGCATCCCCTGGCCACGGTCGGCATCGTCTTCGTGGTGCTGCTGTTCGTGCTGATGCAGCGGGAGGACCTGCGCGACCGCATGATCCGGCTTGCGGGATCGAGCGACCTGCATCGCACCACCGTGGCGATCGATGACGCCGCCAAGCGCCTCAGCCGCTACTTCGTGGTGCAGCTCGCCCTGAACGCCGCCTTCGGGATCGTGATCGGCATCGGCCTCTACCTGATCGGCGTGCCGAATCCGGTGCTTTGGGCGATCTTCTCGGCCCTGATGCGCTTCGTGCCCTATCTCGGCGCCGTCCTGTCGGCGATCCTGCCGATGGCGCTGGCCGCCGCAGTCGATCCCGGCTGGAACATGATGATCGCCGTGGCGATCCTGTTCATCGTCCTGGAGCCGCTGACCGGCCAAGTCTTCGAGCCGATCTTCTACGGGCAATCCACCGGGCTGTCGCCCTTCGCGGTCCTGGTCTCCGCCCTGTTCTGGACCTGGCTGTGGGGTCCGGTCGGCCTGATCCTGTCGACACCGCTTACGGCCTGCCTCGTGGTGCTCGGCCGCTATGTCGAACACTTGGAATTCCTGGACGTGCTGTTCGGCGACCGTCCGGCTCTGACGCCCGTCCAGAACTTCTATCAGCGGATCCTCGCGGGCGATTCCGAGGAGGTGCTGGGCCATGCCGAGCTGATCCTGCAGCAATGCTCGCTCTCGTCCTATTACGACGAGGTCGTGCTCAAGGGGCTGGAACTCGCCGCCCGGGATGCCGCCCGCGGAGTGCTGACGGCGCAGCAGAAGGGCGCGATGCGCGCCGCCCTCGCCGAGTTGATCGCCGACCTCTCCGATCGGAGCGACGCCGTCGGAGGCGCGGACGGTGAGGAGGGGGCCTGCAGCGCGCTGCCGATGGGACCGCCCCCCGGGTCGCTGGACGCAGCGTGGACCCGCGAAGGTGCGGTTCTGTGTGTCGCGGGGCGCGGCTTCCTCGACGAGGCTGCGGCCGCGATTCTGACGCAGATCCTGGGGAAGCGCGGCATCGGCGCCCGCGCGGTGCCCTTCGCCGATACGGCCTCCGTGCGGATCGAGCGGTTCGGCCCGGGTCCGGCGCGCATGGCCTGCGTGATCTCCCTGGCGCTCGATGGCGAGCCGACACATCTGCGCCGGCTGATCTGGCGGCTGAAGGGCCGGATGCCCGACGTTCCGATCCTGCTGGGCCTGTGGCTTGCCCAGGACGCCGGGGCGATCCGGCTTGCCGGCGGACCGGGACGGGCCACCGTGGCCGATGAGCAGGTGGGGTCGCTCCGCGAGGCCGTCGAGGCTGTGCTGGCGGCCGCGCAGAAGGATGCGACTGGCGAAGCCGGGACAGACACCGCGCCGGACACCCAAGACGGAGCGCCGCGTCTGTCAGTGCCGGCCGGAGCATGAGCCCCGGGGGCTTGACGGCCGGGGGCGCCCGCCGGTTTCGTCAGGGCCGGCCTCTTGGCCGAACGGCTTTCGGGCGGAACACGGGACGGAACGGATGAGCGTCGTCGAACTCGGCCGATTCATGGACGACTTGGCGGACGCGTCCGGGAAGGCGATCCTGCCGTTCTTCCGCGCCCAGTTCGGTCTCGACGACAAGGCCCGCGGCGGCGCGCCCTTCGATCCCGTCACCGAGGCCGACCGGGCCGCCGAGGTCGTCCTCCGGGCGATGATCGGCCAGACCTTCCCCAGTCACGGGATCCTCGGCGAGGAATTCGGCTCGGAGCGCACCGATGCCGAATGCGTCTGGGTCCTCGACCCGATCGACGGCACCCGCGCCTTCATCGCCGGCCTGCCGACCTGGGGCACCCTGATCGGGCTGACCCGCAACGGCGTGCCGGTGCGCGGGATGATGCACCAGCCCTATCTCGCGGAACGGTTCACCGGGGATGGGCGCAGCGCGCGCCTGCGCGCGCCCTCAGGCGAGCGGACCCTGCGCACGCGCCGCTGCGCGGATCTTGGCCAGGCGATCCTGGCGACCACCGATCCCAGGCTGTTCGCCGCGGGCGAGGAAGCCGAGCGCTTCCGGTCGCTGGAAGGCCAGGTGCGGATGTCCCGCTACGGCGCCGATTGCTATGCCTATTGCATGCTCGCGGCCGGCCAGATCGACCTCGTCGTCGAGGCCGGGCTGAAGCCCTACGACATCGTCGCGCTGATCCCGATCGTCGAGGGGGCAGGGGGGCGGGTTACCGCCTGGGACGGCGGCTCCGCCGCCGGCGGCGGACGTGTGATAGCGGCGGGCGACCCGCGGCTGCACGCGGCGGCGCTCAAGGTGCTGAATCCATGATGCGCCGTGGTGTCCGGCATGCCCGCACTCACCGCCAAGGCATGACCGCGTGCTGCTGAACACCCTGATCCTGGTCACAACCCTGTTGCCCCACGCGGAGGCGGGCGCCGATGCTTGGCTGCGCGCCCTTCCACCGCTGGCTGCGACCTACGCACGGGCAGACACCCAGCCCCCGCGCTTCGACCCCGCGACGCGCTCCGTGTCCAACTGGCACGCGCAGACCGGCGCGCAGCTGACGCCCCGGGCGCTGGCGGTCACTGCCTCGCTCGCCGAGGACCCGCCCTACGTCGCCCGCTGCGTGCGGCTCAACAACGGCTGGTGCATTAAGTCTGCCCGCTGGCCCGGCGAGATCGGAGCCGACGCGGAGGGCCACACCGCCTTCGCCACCCTCGATGACGGCGCCGACGCCGCCGCGAGCCTGCTGCGGCGCTACTACCGCGATTACAACCGGCGCACGGCGCTCGCCATCGTGCGCCGCTGGGCGCCAGCGGAGTGCCGCGTCGCGGCCGCCCCCGCACGGCCGGGCCGCTCGATCGCAACGCCCGCCGTTTCGGCGGCGCTGGCGCCCCGGGGCCTCGGGCGGACACTTCGGGCCCGCTATCTCGCCACGCATCGCCCCGGTGGCGCATCCCGGGGCCGGGCAGCCCTGCGGGTGCAGCCCTGGTCGCCGTTAGCCCGGATGGCGGGTCGCCCCGCCCGCCGCCCGGCCGCCGTGCCGCGGGTGGCGATGCTCCAGCCGGTGCCCGACATCGCGGCGGGGATCGCCCCGTCGTCGTCCGAGCCGGCGCGGCGATCCGCCGGCTGGCCGTCGCGAGGCGCCGCGGGCCCGGCGGCGCTCCTCGACCGGAAGGCGGAGAGCCGGGTCCCGAGCCCCGACCGGATGCTGGCTGAATCTGCGCTGCTGCCCGCGATCGCCACCGGGCTTCCGGTCCTCGACCTGCGCCTGCCGGCCCCGCTCTGCACCGGCGACGAGGTCCGGATCCAGGCCTATGCCGGCCGGATCAGCGCCAGCGTCGGCCTGAAGCCCGGCGATGACCTCGACCTGTTCGGGCCGGACGGCGTGCCGCGCGCCAATCTGGCGCCGGTGATGCTGGCGATGTCGGCGGTGGAACTCGGCACGCTGCGGGCCGGCCCGGACCTCGTCGCCGGGGCCATCGCGCGGCTGCGGCCGCTGACGTCGGCCGCCAACGGCCCGCAACCCTAGAGTTGAGCCTCTTCGAGCAGCAGGCCTTCCCGAGCGACAAGCCTTGCGGTTCGGTCGCCGCCGCGCCACCTCTGCCCGGCCTGTTCCCCTCACCACGAGCCCGCCCGTGCCCCTGATCGACCTTGCCGCGCGCGCCGGCTCGGCCGTCAAAGCCTTCGCCGAAGCCTCGCACGACCTGCTGGTCCAGCCGACCCTGCGGCTGGGCGTGACCGGGCTCGCGCGCTCGGGCAAGACCGTCTTCACCACGGCGCTGATCCACCACCTCGTGGAGACGCACGCGCTGCCGGCCTTCGCGCCCGCGCAGGAGGGGCGCCTGCGTCGCGCCAAGCTGGTGCCGCAACCCGACGACGACGTGCCGCGCTTCCCCTTCGAGGAGCATTTCGCGACCCTCACCGAGGCCCGCCGCTGGCCGCGCTCCACCGACCGGATCAGCCAGTTCCGCCTGGAGATCGCCTACGAGCGCGCCGCCGGCTGGCGCACCGGCCCCGCGACCCTGATGCTCGATGTGGTCGATTACCCCGGCGAGTGGCTCCTCGACCTCGCCCTGATCGAGACCAGCTACACGGCGTGGTCCCGGGCGACGATTGGCGGCACCCGCCGACCCGGCCGCGCCGCCGTCGCCGCGCCCTGGCTTGAGGCGTTGAAAGGCTTCGATCCGAACGGGCCCCTCGACGAGGTCGCGGCTGAGCGGGCGAGCGACGCCTTCAAGACCTACCTCGCAGGGCTGCGCGCCGGGCCCGAAGCCGTGGCGACGACGCCCCCGGGCCGGTTCCTGATGCCGGGCGACCTGGCAGGCTCCCCGGCGCTGACCTTCGCACCCCTCGACCGGCTGACCCAGGGGATCGCCCCCGACAGCCTCGCCGGGCTGATGGAGCGGCGCTTCGAGGCCTACAAGGCCAAGGTCGTGACGCCGTTCTTCCGCGACCATTTCCAGCGGGTCGACCGGCAGATCGTGCTGGTGGACGTCCTGTCGGCGGTCGATGCCGGCCCCACCGCCCTGGCGGAGCTGGAGGAGGCATTGGACGCGGTGCTGCTCAGCCTCAACATTGGCCGCAACACGGTGCTGTCGCGGCTGTTCGCGCCCCGGGCCGACCGGGTCCTGTTCGCCGCCACCAAGGCCGATCACCTCCACCAGACGAGCCACGACCGGCTCGACGCGCTGCTGCGGCTGCTCGTGTCGCGGGCCATGCGGCGGACCGAGGCCGCGGGCGCCCGGGTGGGCACCGTGGCGCTGGCCTCCGTGCGCGCCACCCGCGAGACCACCGTCCACGACGGGTCGGAGACGCTGCGGGCGGTGGCCGGCACCCCGGAGGCCGGCGAGGTGGTGGGTAACGAGGTCTTCGACGGCAACAGCGAGGCCGCGATCTTCCCGGGCGAGCTGCCGGCCCGCGCCGAGGCGGTGCTGGAGGGCGCGGTCGAACCGGGCTCGCTGCGCTTCCCGCGCTTCCGGCCGCCGCTGGTGCGGCCCGACGGGCTCGGCCGCGCCGGGCACCTGCCGCAGATCCGGCTCGACCGGGCGATGCAGTTCCTGATCGGCGACCGGCTGGCGTGACGATGTGTGCGATGCGGAGCCCGCGACCATGACCTCCGGCCAGAAACCCCGCGCCTTCCGGATCAATCCCGAGCCGGCCGCCGAGCCGACCGTGACCACGACGCCGCTCGCCGCCCGGCCGACGCAGGCCCGGATCGTGGAGGAGCCCTTCGAGATCGTCGACGCCGCCGACGGCGTCGCCGTGCCGGTGGCGCCGCGGCGGCGCTCGCCCTGGGGCGCCCTGTTCCTCTCGGCGGTGGGCGGCCTCGTCTCCCTGGGCGTCGGCCTGTCGGTCGAGCGGATGATCGCCGACCTGTTCCAGGCCGCTCCCTGGCTCGGCTGGGTGGCTCTCGCGCTGCTGGGCCTCGCGGCGCTTGCGCTGCTGGCGATCGTGGTGCGGGAACTCGCCGGCCTGCGGCGGGAGCGCAAGATCGAGCGCCTACGCCAGTCGGCGCTGGACGCCCTCGCGACCCGCGACCACACCGGCGCGCAGGCGGTGGTGCAGGCGCTCTCGACCTTCTACGCCGACCGCGACGCCCTGTCGGCGGGCCGGGCCCGGATCGACGCCGCCGCCGACGCGATCCTCGACGTCGACGACCGGATCGGCTTGGCCGAGCACGAACTTCTGGCCGGACTCGACCGGCAGGCGCGCAACGCCATCGCGACGACGGCCAAGCAGGTCTCGGCGGTGACGGCGCTGAGCCCGCGGGCGATCGTGGACGTGGCCTTCGTGGTGTTCGCGGCCGTGCGGCTGCTGCGCCGGATCGCCGCCATCTACGGCGGCCGGCCGGGGTTCCTGGGATTTCTCAGGCTGGGACGCGCGGCGCTCGCGCATCTCACCGTCACCGGCGGGATGGCGGTGGGCGAGAGCGTGATGCAGCAGGTTCTGGGTCTCGGGATCGCCGCCCGGGTCTCCGCCAAGCTGGGGGAGGGCGTGCTCAACGGGCTGATGACCGCCCGGTTCGGGCTCGCGGCGCTGAACGTCTGCCGGCCGCTGCCGTTCGTGCGGGAGGCCCCGCCGCGGCTCGCCGACGTCGCCGGCGAACTGCTGCGCTCGGCCGAGGCCGAGCCGAAATAGAGGCGGGCTACTTGGCGCCCGCGGCGGCGCGGCGGTTGGCGATGCGGGAGAACATGTTGCCGGTGTAGTCGGCGGTCTTCGGCTTCTCGGGCTCGCCCAGCTTGGCCTCGAAGGCCTCGATCCGCTTGAGCAGCGTCACGTCGTTGAACAGCGAGCTGTTGAAGTTGCTCTGGGCCCGGGGGCCGAGGGCGGTCTGCACCGCTTCGAGTCGTTCCAGAAGCTCTTTGCGCGTCACGGTGCTCTCCAGGGGCGGCTTCGGGACGAAGGACCGCCCGTGCAGCCACTGAAGAGTGGCGGTGGTAAACAGCGCGTTAACGCAACCCGAGCCGCCCCATCCGGTCGAACCACGGGGACGCCGGCCGTCCTTGCGCGCCCAGCAGCGCGTGCAGGCTCAGAGGCCCTTCAGGAACCCGGCGAGCCGCATCAGCCCCTCGGGCCAGGGTCCGTGCCCACTCGCCACGTTGAGGTGACCGGATTCGCCCGCGTCGACCGTCAGTGCGCCCCAGGCATGGGCGAAGTCGTCCGCCCGCTCGTAGCGGCAATACGGGTCGGTGCGGCTGGCGACCAGCAGCGACGGGAAGGGCAGGGGATCGCGCGGCACCGGCGCGAAGGCCCGGGCCGAGTCGGGCAGGCCCGGTGCCTCCTCGACGTCCGGGAGCGCCACCAGCAGGGCGCCGCGCACCGCCCCCGCGGGGAAGAGCGGCACCGCCTCGACGCAGGCCACCACGCCGAGGCTGTGGGCGATCAGGATGACCGGCCGCGTCGCCGCCGCGACCGCCTCGGCGATGCGCCCGCACCACGCCTCCGGCGTCGGGGCGTGCCATTGGTCCTGCTCGACCACGCGCGCGGTGGCAAGGCGGCCCGCCCAGCGAGCCTGCCAATGGTCCTCCTCGGAGCCCCCGAGTCCCGGGACGATGAGGATGTCGCAATCGGCGGTCTTCATGTCGCATTGCCTAGAGCGGACCGGCGCACGCGTCGAGACCGATCGGTCACTCTGCAGCGATCGGGCTCGCCCGCTCCAGGTCCCGGATGTGCTCGGCGATCTGCGTGGAGGCGCGGTTCTTCGCCTTGGCCTCGATCTCGAAATCCGCCCAAACGAGGTGGCGGGCGACGAGGTCGTTCACCGCCCGGTTCCACATCATGTCGGAATGGGCCGCGAGATCCCGGACCGCGTGGCCGGACTCGCGCAGGGCCGGGAAGTCGGGCAGGGCGTCCGGGTCGCATCCGGACGAGACCGCCTCGCGCGACACGCTGATATGGGCTACGGGCCGGACGCCGCGCCAGGATTCCTTCACCCGGGCGATCCGGGGCTCGTCCGGCTCCAGATACTCTCCGCCGCTCTGGACCCAGTGGTGGTGCAGGTCGAGCACCACAGGCACGATGTCGGCGAGCTGCAGCACCGCGTCGAGGCCGAACACGTTCTCGTCGTTCTCCACGGTGACGAGGTCGCGCGCAACCTGGCTCGCCCGGGGCAGGGTCTCGCGGAAGCCCGCGACGCCGGGGTCGCCCGCGCCGACATGGATGTTGATATGGGCACCGTGCGGATGCCAGCCGCCACCGTAGCCCATCCGGTCGAAGATCTCGGCGTGGTAGTCGAGTTCGGACAGGCCGTTTGCGATCGCCGCCGGGTTGCGGCTCGCCAGCAGGCAGAACGGCCCCGGGTGGAAGCTCAGGCGCACCCCGAGCCGGCGGGCCAGCGCCCCGGCCTCGGCAAGGCCGCGCTCCACGAGCGCCGCCATCTCGGGCTCGGCGTAGATCGCCTGCGCGATCGGGTGGGTGTAGCCCGGCAGCACGTTGCTGGCCATGCGCAGGAGGCGTTCGAGCGGCGGCCGCGCCCCGACCCAGGCGATCTGGCGGGCGAGAGCCTCCAGGTTGTGGGCGACGAGGCCGACGAGCTTCGCCCGCCGCGCGGCGGGCTCCAGCTTGGTGAGATAGGCCATCGTCACGCTGGTGAGGTTCATGTGCAGCGTGGCCTCCCGCTCCGCCTTGAGGGTGGCGTGAGTGCCGGGTGGCTCGTCCAGGACGAACTTGCAGCAGAAACCGAGGCGGGGCTGATCGCGCATAACGAGCACAACGCATGGAGGGCCGCGGCGTCCCCGCGAAACAAGCGGAACGGCCGCGGCACGACGACGTTGGGAGTCCCGAGCGCGGCAGTTCCGCGCACTGGCCCCGACACATGCCCCCGTCACCGTCGCGTTCGACCGGACAACCCGAGACCGGCTCGATCCTGTGGATCCTGATGCTCGGTTCGGCTTTGGTCGCCCTGGCGGCAGCACCGGCGCGGCGCGGCGTGTCGGCGGCGCGCCCCGCGAAGGAACCGCCGCGCGACCGTGAACCGCCCTCCGACGATCGGGGCTTGCAGAAGGGCGTGGCCGCAGGGGCGCGCTCGATCTCGGGGCGCGCCGCGCAGCTCACCGCCGCGACCCAACCGGAGCGGGGCCGGGCCGCCGACAGCCCCGCCGAGATGACGCGGTCCGGCTGGAAGGACATCGCCGTCCGGGTCTACCTGGAATTCAACAAGGACCGGGTGCTGGCAGTCGCCGCCGGCGTGACCTTCTACACCCTGCTGTCGCTGTTTCCCGCTATCGCCGCGCTGGTCTCCTGCTACGGCCTTTTTGCCGACGTGGCAGTCATCAACGACCACCTCGCCCAACTGCACGCGGTCCTGCCCTCCGGGGCCGTCGAACTCATCGGCGATCAGGTCAAGCGCATCGCCGCCAAGGGCAGCGGCTCCTTGAGCATCACGTTCTTCTCCAGCCTGCTCCTGTCGCTCTGGAGCGCCAACGCCGCCATGAAGGCGATGTTCGACGCTCTGAACGTCGTCTACGAGGAGGAGGAGAAGCGCAATTTCTTCTGGCTCAACCTTCGGTCGCTCACCTTCACGGTGGGCGCCCTGCTGTTCATCATTATCGCCCTCAACGTGATCGTGGTCGTGCCGGTGGCGCTGAACTTCCTGGGCCTCGGCTCGACCGCGTGGCTGCTCGCGGCCCTGCGCTGGCCGGCGATCCTGATCGTCCTGCTCGGCGGCCTGTCGGTGCTCTATCGCTTCGGACCTAGCCGGGAGCACGCGCGCTGGCGCTGGGTCGGGGTCGGCAGCGTAGTCGCGGGCCTGCTCTGGCTAGCCGCCTCGCTCCTGTTCTCTTGGTACGTCGCCAATTTCGGCACCTACAACGAGACGTACGGCTCTCTGGGGGCTGTGATCGGCTTCATGACCTGGATCTGGATCTCGTCGACGATCGTGCTGCTCGGGGGCGAGATCAACGCCGAGCTGGAGCACCAGACCGCCCGCGACACCACCACGGGCGCGCCGCTGCCGATGGGTGCGCGCAAGGCGCGGATGGCCGACACCGTCGGCGCGGCCGCCTGAACGGGGCGTCTCCGGCCCCGGCCATGGTTCGGCAACCCGCTCCGGGACTGCCGGAGACCGTACACGATCCCTATATAGCGTGGCGAAAAGGGAGATCGTCATGGCCGACACGCCGACCACCAGCCCGGAGACCCGCAGCGACGCCGAATGGCGCTCGGCCCTGACGCCGGAGCAGTATCGGGTCCTGCGCGAGCACGGCACCGAGCGGGCCGGCACGAGCTGCCTGCTCGCCGAGAAGCGGGCCGGGACCTTCACCTGCGCCGGCTGCGGGCAGCCGCTGTTCGAGCAGGGCACCAAGTTCGAGTCCGGGACTGGCTGGCCGAGCTTCTTCGAACCCCTCGACGGCGCCGTCGAGACAACTGTGGACCGCAGCCACTGGATGGTCCGTACCGAGGTGCACTGCGCCCGCTGCAAGGGCCATCTCGGCCACGTCTTCGACGACGGCCCGGCTCCGACCGGCCTGCGCTATTGCATGAATGGCTTGGCGATGAATTTCGAGCCGGCAGAGTGACGCGCGGGGTCCGCTAACCTGGGTTCGGAAACCCGGGGCGAAGCCGGGATATCGGGGACAGAGGGCGCCTTGGCCGGATCCCCAGCCCGATGCGGTCTTGATTTCGTCGCGTTTTTGCTTAGCGCTTTATAGTCTCAGATTGTCGCTGTCCGGTGATTGGCGACGGAAGCGGTCAGGCTCTGGCGAATACGGCGTGGCGGTCCAGCTTATACGCCGTGCGGGTCGGTTCCACTTGTGCCCTTCCGTGCGGCCCGGCGGCGCTGAGGGCTGTCCGCCGGATCGGCGCGCCGCCGACCAAGCGGGAGGGGTTTTGAGTTCATGAGCACCGTTCGCCGATTTCTGGTCGCACCATCCCTGGTCCGTCTGATCCGCAAGGAACGGGGGGGCGCCCGGATTACCGAGGGTCATTTCGCCCCGCAGGGCGGTCGCGCCTCCTACGTGCGCGTCGACGGGCAGGTCTGTCAGTTGGTCCTGGTGAACAAGGGGCCGGACGGCATCCCGGTCGAGGAGCGCACCGACGTCCCGCGGGCCCATGGCGACGCGTTGCTCGACGTCTGCCCCGGCAAAGCCGCCTACGATCGCACCACCGTGAATGCCGGCGGTCGCGAAATCGCCATCGACCGCTACGTCACGCCCGGCAGCCTGGACCTGATCAGCATCGTCTTCGACAGCGACGGCGATGCCACCGCGTTCCAAGTCCCGAGCTGGTTCGGCCGGGAGGTCAGCAACGAGCCCGCCTTCGAGCGGCAGGCCCTCGCCATTCAGGGGGTGCCGGCTGCCGAGGAAGTGGCGCTGAGCAACGCCGCGCTAGACGCAGTCCTGGACCTGATCGAGCCCCGGTTCGGCTTCGGCCGCTACGGCGGCGGCAGCCGGACCTCCGAGTCTGACGAGGGTGCGTCGGGCGCCATGCGCCGGATCGTGACCCCGGCCGCCCCGCCCGCCGCGCCGGTCGTGGCGCCGCCGCCTCCGGAAGCCGCCGCGGCCGCCCCGCATCCGCCCGAGCCGGCTCCCGAGCATCACCCCGAGCCGGAGCCTCAGCCGGAAGCCGCACCCGCACCCGAGGTAGCCGCGCCCGCCGCCGAGACGCCCGCTGCGCATGCCGGCACCGGCGACAACCTGCACGGGGATGCCCGGATCGACGACGTGATCGAGAGCCTGTCCCAGGCGCTCGGCGCGGCGATCCACCAGCAGCCGGAGCCCGGCGCCGAGACCAAGGATGGGAAGAGCGAGGATCCCGCCTCGATGTTCGAGCGGTGGACCGTTCGCCCCCGCCGGACCCAGCAGCAGACCTGAGCCCTCGCAACACGAGGCGAGATTCTTTCGGGCCGCAGCGCAGATCGCGCTGCGGCCCGTCTGCGTCAGGGATCCGAAACGGATGGGCTTCGAGGCGCCGATCACTCACGCCGCGCCGCGACAGAAGGAGATTGCGGAAGACGCGTGTGTCCGTGTTTGTCAGACTAAAGAAGTCTTGCTGGCCGGGACTGACAGGTTTTTGTCATGGATGGTCCGCGGCAGATAAGCGTGCGGCCGTTGAGGCGCGGGATGATTGTCGCTAGCGTGCCCGCAAATCGGGAGGGTGCGCGGCAGTCGCACGGGATGGACATGGCACAGGCAATCCACGCGACGGCTCCCGCCGCAGCGCCCCGCGAGCCCTGGTACAAGGTGCTCTACATACAGGTCCTGATCGCCATCGCCCTGGGCGTGCTGCTCGGCTGGTACGATCCGGCCACCGGCAAGTCGATGAAGTGGCTCGGCGACGCCTTCATCGGCCTGATCAAGATGATGATCGCACCGATCATCTTCTGCACCATCGTCCACGGCATCGCGTCGATCGGCGACCTGAAGAAGGTCGGCCGCGTCGGCCTCAAGGCCTTGGTCTATTTCGAGGTGGTCTCCACCATCGCACTCCTGATCGGCGTTATCGTCGGCGAGGTGATCAAGCCGGGCGCCGGCTTCAACGCCGACCCGTCGAAGCTCGACGCAAGCAAGGTCGCGACCTATGCCAGCAAGGCGGCCGCCGATTCCACCGTCGCCCACATCCTGGCGATCATCCCGAAGAGCTTCCTCGACCCCTTCGCCACCGGCGACCTGCTGCAGGTGCTGCTGATCTCGATCCTCACCGGCGTCGTGGTGACGAATCTCGGCGATCGCGCGGCCTCGGTGAACCACGCGATCGACACCGCCGGCCAGATCTTCTTCCGGATCATCGGCATCATCGTGAAGCTCGCCCCCGTCGGCGCCTTCGGCGCCATGGCCTTCACGATCGGCGAGTACGGCATCCAGAAGGTCTATGACCTCGCGTGGCTGGTCGGCACCTTCTACATCACGGCGATCCTGTTCGTGCTGGTGGTACTCGGAACGATCGCCCGGGTGGCAGGCTTCTCGATCCTGCGCTTCCTCGCCTACATCAAGGACGAATTGCTGATCGTCGTCGGCACGTCGTCCTCCGAGACGGTGCTGCCGCAGCTCATGACCAAGATGCGCCGGCTCGGCGCCTCGGATTCGGTGGTCGGGCTCGTGGTGCCCACGGGCTACTCGTTCAACCTCGACGGCACCAACATCTACATGACGCTGGCGACGCTGTTCCTGGCGCAGGCGGTGGGCGTCGACCTCAACTTCACACAATACGCGACCATCATCCTGGTGGCGATGCTGACCTCGAAGGGCGCCTCGGGGGTCACCGGCGCGGGTTTCATCACCCTGGCGGCGACGCTGTCGGCAATCCCCAACAGCCCGGTTCCGGTCGCCGCCATGACCCTGGTGCTCGGCATCGACAAGTTCATGTCCGAGTGCCGCGCGCTCACCAACCTCGTGGGCAACGGTGTCGCTTGCGTGGTGGTCAGCCGCTGGGAGGGCGAGCTCGACGTCGCCAAACTCAACGAGGTGATGGCCCACCCGGTCGCCATCGGCACCCAAATCGCCGACGAGTCGCCGCAGCCGATGGGCACCGATAGCAAGGTCGCCGCCGCCGAGTGAGCGGGTCAGCCGTGGCAGGAACCGAGAATCGCCCGCGCCTCGGCATCGATCTCGGCGGCACCAAGATCGCCGGGATCGTGCTCGGCCGCGACGGTTCGACCCTGGCCCAGGCCCGGATACCCGCCCCACGCGGCGCCTACCGGGCGACCGTCGAGGCCGTCGCCGATCTGGTCCTCCGTCTCGAGGCCGGGTCCGACGCGCCCTGCAGCGTCGGCATCGGCATGCCGGGGAGCCTGTCGCCGGCCACGGGCCTCGTCCGCAACGCCAACTCGCACTGGCTCAACGGCCATCCCTTCGCGGCCGATCTCGAGGAGCGGCTGGAACGTCCCCTCCGGATCGAGAACGACGCCAATTGCCTAGCGGTATCCGAGGCGATCGACGGGGCCGGCGCCGGGGCCCACGTGGTCTGGGCGGTGATCCTGGGCACCGGCGTCGGCTCCGGCATCGCCCTCGACGGGCGGGTGCTGACAGGCCGCAACCGCATCGCGGGCGAATGGGGCCACGGTCCCCTGCCGGCGCCCCGCGACGATGAGCGGCCGGGTCCCGCCTGCTATTGCGGCCGCCGGGGCTGCGTCGAGACTTGGCTGTCCGGTCCGGGGCTCGCGGCGGATCACGCGCGGCGGCACGGCGGCAGCCCCACCGCCGAGGCGGTCGTCGTAGAAGCGCGGGCCGGCGGCCGGGAGGCGCAGGAGACGCTCGCCATTCACATCGAGAGGCTCGGGCGCGCGGCCGCCCAGGTGGTGAACCTGCTCGACCCGGATGTGATCGTGATCGGCGGTGGCCTGTCGCGGATCCCGGAACTGATCGACGGCCTGCCGGCAGCGATCGCCCCCCATGTCTTCTCCGACACGTTCGACACCCCGGTGCGGGCGAGCCTGCACGGCGACGCATCGGGCGTGCGCGGGGCGGCATGGCTGTGGGAGGCGGAGGCCGTCTGAAGCCGATCGGGCAGTGCCGCTCACAGAGACGTCGCTTGCGGGCCCGAAGGGGGCAGGGCAGGACGGCAGCGCCGTAGCCCCGAACCCCGATGATCGTCCGCACCCGGCCCAACCTGCTAACCCTGCTGTTCACCCTGCGCGGCTCGATCCTGCCGCGGGTGGCGCCCAAGCTCGCGGGGATCGTCGCGGTCTCCTGCGCGGTGGTGTGGGCGGAGTCGCGCTGGCCCGAGCTGTTCCCGATCACCGCGGGGGTCACGCCGTTCACGGTGGTCGGCCTCGCTCTCTCAATCTTCCTGAGCTTCCGCAACAACGCCTGCTACGAGCGTTGGTGGGAGGCCCGGAAGCACTGGGGCAACCTGATCGGCGAGGTGCGCAACCTCGCCCGCGCCCTCCCGGCCCTGCTGCCGGAGCGTGAGGCAGCGGTCCAGCTCCGGCGCCTGTCGGCCTTCGCGCACGGGCTCCATGCCCGCCTGCGTGACCTCGACGAGGCTGCCGCGGTGGATCGGATGAGCCCCGGATCGGACCTGTCGGGCCCAAATCCCACCGACTCGGTCCTGGCCGCCATCACCCGCGACCTCGCCTTGCTGACGCGCGGGGGCCAGCTCAGCGACATCCAGTTCGGCATCCTCGAAGCCCGGATCGACGCGCTGTCGGGCGTGCACACCGCCTGCGAGCGGCTCGCCAACACGCCGCTCCCCTTCGCCTACACCCTCTTGGTGTACCGGACCGCATGGCTCTATTGCCTGCTCCTGCCGGTGGGTCTCACGGGCTCTCTGGGCTGGGCGACCCCGGTCGTGGTGGCGCTCGTGGCCTACACGTTCTTCGGCCTCGACGCCCTCGGGGACGAACTCGAGGAGCCGTTCGGCACCGAGCCCAACGACCTGCCTCTCGACGCCCTGGTCCGCGCCGTGGACCGCATCGTCCATCACGCTCTCGGCGAGCCGATGCCCGAGGCCCTGGCACCGGACGGGTGCTGGCTGCGCTAGCCGCCTACCCGTTCCAGGCGCGCAGCACGGGCTCGGTGCGGTCGTGCTCGTAGCCGAGCACCGAGACGCTGGCAGTGCAGAGGACGAGAAGCGCGCCGCCCTCCGGCTCCAGGCCGATCCAGCGCGCGGCGAGCACCCGCAGGAAGTGCGCGCTGGAGAACACGACGAGGTCGTCGTCGCGGGCGCGAGCCCGGGCGATGACCCGGTCCGCCCGGGCGCCGACGGCCGCCGCGGTCTCGCCCTCGGGGCAGCCGTCGCGGAACAACCGCCAATCCGGCCGCTCGGCCAGGATCGCCTTCGTGGTCCGGCCCTCGTAGGCGCCGTAATCCCATTCCGCGAGATCCGGATCGATGACGCGGCGGCCGCCGAAGCCCGCCAGCGCGCAGGTCGTGGCCGCTCGGCTCGACGGGCTCGACCAGACCTCCGCGTAGGCGCGCACCGCCAAGCGCGGGGCGAGGGCACGCGCCGCGGCCTCGCCTTCCGGGGTCAAGGGGATGTCGCTGCGCCCGGTATGCTGACCCGACCGGCTCCAGGCGGTCTCGCCGTGGCGAACCAGCGTGATCCGCGGGAACGGGCTCTCGGACATGCGCGCCTCCTGGGCTCGCGGTCCGCGGCCCTGCCATCAACCCTGCCAACAACGCGGCCGCCGCGCTCCGGTCTCATCGGCTCGGCAAAACCGTCTCGAGCGGTCTCAAGATCGCGCTTGCACCCGAACCGAAACGGACATAAACATATCTTTATGTCTATTGAACGCAGGCAAGAAGCGGGGGCGATCCCCTTTCCGGAAGCCCTAGGCGTCCTGCGTGCCGCCGCGGAGGAGACGCGCCTGCGCATCTTGGCGCTGCTCGTCGAGGGGGAGCTGTCGGTCTCCGATCTGACCGACATCCTCGGCCAGTCGCAGCCGCGGATCTCCCGGCACCTCAAGCTCCTGGTGGAAGCCGGGCTGGTCGAGCGCCATCGCGAAGGGGCCTGGGCGTTCTTCCGGCTGTCCGATGCCCGCGCCGGCTTGGCGGATCCGCTCCTGTCCGGCCTCGACCGGACCGCGCCGCCGCTCTCGGAGGACCGCGCCCGGCTCGACGCCGTCCGAGCCCAGCGGGCGGAGGCGGCCACAACCTTCTTCGCGCGGCTGGCGCCCAAATGGGACGAGCTGCGCTCCCTGCACGTACCCGAGGCGATCGTGGAGGCGTCGGTGCTCGACGCACTGGGCGACCGCCCCATCGGCAGCCTGATCGATCTCGGCACCGGTACCGGCCGCATGCTCGGCCTGCTGGCGCCCCGGGCCAGCCGCGCGACCGGGCTCGATTCGAGCCACGCCATGCTGTCCGTCGCCCGCGCCAACCTGGAGCGCCAGGGCCTCGCGCGGGTGGACCTGCGGCAGGGCGACATTCACGCGCCGCCCTTCGCGCGGGCGAGCTTCGACCTCGTGGTGGTCCATCAGGTGTTGCATTATCTCGACGACCCGGCCCGGGCTCTGCGCGGCGCCGCGCGCCTCGTGGCACCGGGTGGCCGCCTCTTGGTGGTGGATTTCGCGCCGCACGAGCTCGAGTTTCTGCGCACGGGCCAGGCCCATCGCCGGCTCGGCTTCTCGGCCGATCAGGTCTCCGGCTGGCTCGCCGAAGCCGGGCTCGCCACGGTGGCCACCCGCGATCTGGCGCCGCGCGAGTCAGGCCAGCTCACCGTCACCCTCTGGCTGGCCCAGGATGGGCTGGCCGACGCCGACACAGAACAGCCTCAGCGCGCCGTCGCCTGAGACACTGACCTCCGCAGACTTCGTCTGAACCGACCGACATAGAGGACGAGACCCCGATGCGCCGCTCCACCCACCGCGCCAGCCGCGACGGCTACCACCCGATCCGCGTCTCGATCGAGTTCTTCCCGCCGAAGACCGACGAGATGGAGAAGATCCTCTGGAACTCCATCGAGCGCCTCGCGCCGCTGCAGCCGAGCTTCGTCTCGGTGACCTACGGGGCCGGGGGTTCGACCCGGGAGCGCACCCACAACACGGTCGCCCGGATGGTCCGCGAGACCGGCCTCAAGCCCGCCGCGCACCTCACCTGCGTCGACGCCTCCCGCGAGGAGATCGACGCGGTGGTCCAGTCCTACTGGGACGCGGGCGTTCGCCACATCGTGGCTCTGCGCGGCGACCCGGCCGAGGGCGTCGGCCACGCCTACCGGCCGCATCCGGAGGGCTACGCCTCGACCGCCGAGCTGGTGGCGGGGATCAAGCGGATCGGCGACTTCAAGGTCTCGGTCTCGGCCTATCCCGAGAAGCATCCCGAGGCGGCCTCCCTCGACGCCGACATCGACGCCCTGAAGGCCAAGGTCGATGCCGGGGCCGATCAGGCGATCACCCAGTTCTTCTTCGAGAACGAGATCTACCTGCGCTACCTGGAGAAGGTCCGGGCTGCCGGGATCACGATCCCCATCATCCCGGGTATCCTGCCGGTGCAGAACTTCAAGCAGGCGGCGAACTTCGCCCGCCGCACCGGCGCGTCAGTGCCCTACTGGCTGGCCGCCCGGTTCGAGGGATTGGAGAACGACGTCGAGACCCGCCGGCTCGTGGCGGGCGCGGTGGCGGCCGAGCAGGTGCTCGATCTCGTGGACGAGGGCGTCAACGACTTCCACTTTTACTCGATGAACCGCTCGGATCTGGTCTACGCGATCTGCCACCTGCTCGGCCTGCGCGCGCAGGCACCGAAGCTGGCGGCGGCGAAGGCGGCGGCTTAACTTTTGAGGCCGCGCTTGATGCCCCCGATCCGTCATCGCGAGCGCAGCGAAGCAACTCAGGGCAGCGCGACGTCCGTTAGCGTGGCGCTGCTGGATTGCTTCGCTCCGTTCGCAAAGACAGGGACGTTTCCGCGCCGATGGCACGGAAGCGTCTGAGTAGGACGAAATTTTTCACCCTCCTGAGGTGCTGCGGCAGCGGTCTCGAAGGAGGGCTCCAGGGAACACCGAGATAGCTGGAAGCCTCCTTCGAGGCCTCCGCTTCGCTCCGGCACCTCAGGATGAGGTGATCTGACAGGACGCATGATGACCGCTTTTGCCCCCGTCGACGGCACCGAGATCGCGAAGGCCCTGCGCCAGCGCGCGGCGGAGAAGATCCTCGTCCTCGACGGGGCGATGGGCACCGTGATCCAGCGGCTCAAGTACTCGGAAGAGGATTTTCGCGGAGACCGGTTCAAGGATCACGGCCACGATCAGAAGGGCAACAACGACCTCCTGATCCTGACCCAGCCGGACGCGATCCGTCAGATCCACCTCGACTACTTCCTGGCCGGCGCCGACGTTTGCGAGACCAACACCTTCTCGGGCACTACCATCGCCCAGGCCGATTACGGCATGGAGTCGATCATCCACGAGCTGAACGCCGAAGGAGCGCGGCTCGCCCGGGAGGCGGCCAAGCTCGCTGAAGAGAAGGATGGGCGGCGCCGCTTCGTGGCCGGCGCCATCGGCCCGACGAACCGCACCCTGTCGATCTCGCCGGACGTGAACAACCCGGGCTTCCGGGCTGTGACCTTCGATCAGGTCAAGCAGGCCTATGTCGAGCAGGTCCGCGGCCTGATCGACGGCGGCGCCGAGCTGATCCTGATCGAGACCATCTTCGACACGCTCAACGCCAAAGCTGCGGTGGCGGCGGCGTGGCAGGCCTTCGACGAGACCGGCATCCGCCTGCCGATTCAGATCTCCGGCACGATCACGGATCTCTCGGGCCGCACCCTGTCGGGCCAGACCCCGGCGGCCTTCTGGCACTCGCTGCGGCATTCCGATCCGCTGACCTTCGGCCTCAATTGCGCGCTCGGCGCCCGCGAGATGCGTGGTCACATCGCCGAGCTGTCGCGGATCTGCGACACGCTGGTCTGCGCCTACCCGAATGCCGGCCTTCCCAACGAGTTCGGCCTCTACGACGAGAGCCCGGAGGCGATGGGCAAGCTGGTCGGCGAGTTCGCCGAATCCGGCCTCGTCAACATGGTCGGCGGCTGCTGCGGCACAACGCCCGACCACATCCGCGCCATCGCGGAGGCGGTCGCCGGCAAAGCGCCGCGGCCGATCCCCGAGATCCCGCGCCTGATGCGGCTCTCCGGCCTGGAGCCCTTCGTGCTGACGAAGGAGATCCCCTTCGTGAACGTCGGCGAGCGCACGAACGTCACGGGCTCGGCCAAGTTCCGCAAGCTCATCACCAATGGCGACTACGCGGCTGCGCTGGACGTCGCCCGCGATCAGGTCGCGGCTGGCGCCCAGGTGATCGACGTCAACATGGACGAGGGCCTGCTCGACTCCCAGAAGGCGATGGTCGAGTTCCTCAACCTCGTCGCCGCCGAGCCCGACATCGCCCGGGTGCCGGTGATGGTCGATTCCTCGAAGTTCGAGGTGATCGAGGCGGGCCTGAAGTGCATCCAGGGCAAGCCGATCGTGAACTCGATCTCCATGAAGGAGGGCGAGGAGAAGTTCATCGAGGCCGCCAAGGTCTGCCGCTCCTACGGCGCCGCCGTAGTGGTGATGGCCTTCGACGAGCAGGGGCAGGCGGATTCCTACGAGCGCAAGGTCGAGATCTGCACCAAGGCCTACCGGATCCTGACCGAGCAGGTCGGCTTCCCGCCCGAGGACATCATCTTCGACCCGAACATCTTCGCGGTCGCCACCGGCATCGAAGAGCATAACGGCTACGGCGTCGCCTTCATCGAGGCGACCCGCACGATCCGCGAGACCCTGCCGCACGCCCACATCTCGGGCGGCGTCTCGAACCTGTCTTTCGCGTTCCGCGGCAACGAGCCGGTGCGCGAGGCGATGCACGCGGTGTTCCTGTTCCACTGCATCAAGGCCGGCATGGACATGGGCATCGTCAATGCAGGCCAGCTCGCCGTCTACGACGAGATCCCGGCCGAGCTCCGCGAGCTCTGCGAGGATGTCGTCCTCAACCGCCGCGACGATTCCACCGAGCGCCTGCTGGAGGCGGCCGAGCGGTTCAAGACCGGCGCCTCGGCCCAGGCCAAGACCGCCGACCTGTCCTGGCGCGAGGCCCCGGTCGGGAAGCGCATCGAGCACGCGCTGGTCAACGGCATCACCGAGTACATCCTGGCCGACACCGAGGAGGCGCGGCAGGGCGTGGAGCGCCCGCTCCACGTGATCGAGGGCCCGCTGATGGCCGGCATGAACGTGGTCGGCGACCTGTTCGGCTCAGGAAAGATGTTCCTGCCGCAGGTGGTGAAGTCCGCCCGCGTGATGAAGCAGGCGGTCGCCTATCTCGAGCCCTACATGGAGGCCGAGAAGCTCGCCAATGGCGGCGACGGCAAGCGCCAGGCCGCCGGCAAGGTGCTGATGGCCACCGTGAAAGGCGATGTCCACGACATCGGCAAGAACATCGTCGGCGTCGTGCTGGCCTGCAACAACTACGAGATCATCGACCTCGGCGTGATGGTGCCGGCCGCCAAGATCCTGGACACCGCCAAGCGCGAGAAGGTCGACATCGTCGGCTTGTCCGGGCTGATCACGCCCTCGCTCGACGAGATGGTCCACGTGGCCGGCGAGATGGAACGCGAGGGCTTCGACGTGCCGCTGCTGATCGGCGGCGCCACCACGAGCCGCGTTCACACGGCGGTGAAGATCCACCCGGCCTATGCCAAGGGCCAGGCGGTCTACGTCACCGACGCGAGCCGGGCTGTTGGCGTGGTGTCGAGCCTGATCTCCAAGGAGACCCGCGGCGCCACGATCGAGAAGGTCCGGGCCGAGTACGCCAAGGTCGCCGACGCCCACAAGCGCTCGGAGGTCGACAAGCAGCGGCTGCCGCTCGCCAAGGCGCGGACCAATGCCTTCAAGATCGACTGGTCGGGCTACAAGCCGGCCAAGCCGACCTTCACCGGCACCCGGGTCTACGGCTCCTACGAAGTCGCCGACCTCGTGCCCTACATCGACTGGACGCCGTTCCTGCAGACCTACGAGTTCAAGGGCCGCTTCCCGGCGATCCTGGACGATCCGGAGCAGGGCCCGGCCGCCCGCGCGCTCTACGAAGATGCGCAGGCGATGCTGAAGCAGATCGTGGCGGAGCGCTGGTTCAACCCGAAGGCGGTGATCGGCTTCTGGCCGGCCAACAGCGTCGGCGACGACATCGCGCTCTACACCGGGGAGAGCCGGTCGGAGCGGCTCGCCACCTTCCACGGCCTGCGCCAGCAGCTCTCGAAGCGCGACGGGCGCGCCAATACCTGCCTGTCGGACTTCGTGGCCCCAGCCGAGACCGGCATCGCCGACTACATCGGCGGCTTCGTGGTCACGGCCGGCCTGGAGGAGGTGCGGATCGCCGAGCGCTTCGAGCGGGCGAACGACGATTACCGGGCGATCCTCGTGAAGGCGCTGGCCGACCGCATCGCCGAGGCCTTTGCCGAGCGCATGCACGAGCGGGTGCGCAAGGAGTTCTGGGGCTACGCGCCCGAGGAAGCCTACGCCCCCGAGGAGTTGATGAAGGAAGATTACGCCGGGATCCGCCCGGCCCCGGGCTACCCGGCCCAGCCCGACCACACCGAGAAGTCGACGCTGTTCGACCTGCTGAAGGCCGAGAGCCGGATCGGCGTGAAGCTCACCGAGTCCTACGCCATGTGGCCGGGCTCCTCCGTGTCAGGAGTCTATATCGCCCACCCGGAGGCGCACTATTTCGGCGTCGCCAAGGTGGAGCGGGATCAGGTCGAGGATTACGCCGCCCGCAAGGGCATGGACATCCGCGAGGTCGAGCGCTGGCTCGGACCGATCCTGAACTACGACCCGGCGCGATATCTGGCGCAGGCTGCGGAGTAGGGGCAGGGCTGACCGCACCACAAGACCATCCGGTCTTAGGCCGCACGCGTCCCGTCTCCCATGCGGGAGACGGGACGCAACGCGCGCCCTCAGCAGGTCCCCGCACCCCGCGTATTCACGTACAGCGAATAGACCGAGTGCGTGGACGTCATCAGCAGCAGGTTGCGGTTGACGCCACCGAAACACAAGTTGGCGCAGCGCTCCGGCAGGCGGATGCGGCCGATCAGCTTGGCCTGCGGCGACAGCACGATGACCCCGTCCTCGGCCTCGCTCATCCCCCAGCCGCACCAGAGATTGCCGTCGACATCGACGCGGAATCCGTCCGGCGTGCCGGTGCCGGCGTCGTAGAAGACGCGGCCGTTGGCGGTCTTCGTGCCGTTCTCGACTACGTCGTAGACGCGGATCAGGCGGTTCGGCTTGGCGCGGGCCTCGATGACGTAGAGCTTCGATTCGTCCGGCGAGAAGCACAAGCCGTTCGGCCCCGCCACGCCTTCGACCGCGACGCTGGCTTGCCCGGTCTTCGGATCGATCCGGTAGACGTTGCCGGGAAGCTCCGGCGCGGCCATCGCCTCGTGCGGGTTCGGCCCGAAGGCCGGGTCGGTGAACCAGATCGCGCCGTCGGAGTGGCAGACCACGTCGTTCGGCGAGTTCAGCGGCTTGCCGTCGAACCGGTCGAGCAGCGTGGTGAGGCTGCCGTCGTGCTCGGTCCGGGTCACGCTGCGGGTCTTGTGCTGGCAGGTGATCAGCCTGCCCTGCCGGTCGCGGGTGTTGCCGTTGGCGTAGTTCGACGGCTTGCGGAACACCGAGAGCGTGCCCGAGGCCTCCTCCCATTTCATGATCCGGTCGTTGACCACGTCGCTGAACAGCAGCGATCCCATGTCGCCGAACCAGACCGGCCCCTCGGCCCAGCGGAAGCCCGTGGCGACCCGCTCGACCGTCGCGGAGGCGAGCCGGTACTTGGCGAAGGCCGGATCGAGGATCTCGACGGATGGATCCGGCACCCGCTGCGACGGTTCCCACCCGGCTCCGGCCGCTCGCGCGGCACCGAGCAGGGCCGCTCCGGCGAGCAGACCCCGGCGTGCGATCATGACCATGGTACCTCCCCGTGGTGTGGCCCGCCGCCTGTAGCCGACGGCTTGGGCCGGTCAGTGAATCTCGGGTTCCGGAATACCGCCGGCGCCCTCCAGAAAATCGAAATCGCAACCCTCGTGCGCCTGCCGCACGTGCTGCGCGAACAGACGGTTGTAACCACGCGGATAGGCCCGGTCCGGCGGCACGAAGGCCTTGACCCGCGCGGCGATCTCGGCCGCGTCGAGGTGCAGGTGGATCCGCCGCCCGGGCACGTCCACCGTGATGCGGTCGCCGTTGCGCACCGCCGCCAGCGGACCGCCCGCGGCCGATTCCGGCGCGACGTGCAGGATGCAGGCGCCGTAGCTGGTGCCGCTCATCCGGGCATCCGAGATGCGGACCATGTCGCGCACGCCCCGCCGGAGCAGGACCTTGGGGATCGGCAACATGCCCCATTCCGGCATGCCGGGGCCACCGATCGGGCCAGCATTGCGCAGGACCATCACGTGGTCGGGTGTGACGTCGAGGTCGAGGTCGTTCACCGCCGCGCTCATCGCGTCGTAGCTGTCGAAGACCAGCGCGGGACCGGTATGGCTCAGGAGCCGCGGCTCGGCGGCCGGCGGCTTGATCACGCAGCCGTCCGGGGCGAGGTTGCCGTAGAGGATCGCGGTCCCGCCCATGGCGACGATCGGCCGGTCGAGGGGGCGGATCACGTCGTCGTTGAAGACCTTCATGCCGGCGAGCCCGTCGCCGATCGTGCCGCCGGTGACCGAGCGGGCGTCGAGGTGGAGGAGGGGGGACAGGCGCACCATCAGCGCCCGGATGCCGCCGGCGATGTGGAAATCCTCCATCAGCCACTGACCCGAGGGCCGGAGATTGGCGATCACCGGCACCTTCTGGGCGAACTCGTCGAACTCGGTGAGCTTGACCGGGATGCCGGCGCGGCCCGCCATGGCCACGAGGTGGATCATCGCGTTGGTTGAGCCGGCCAGCGCGTTATGGACCACCAGCGCGTTGTCGATGGAGCGCCGGTCGAGGATGTCGGAGGGCTTCAGGTCCTCCCAGATCATCTCGACGATCCGCCGGCCGCAGGCGCCGGCCATGCGCGGATGGTCTGCGTCGGCCGCCGGAATCGAGGCCGAGCCGGGCAGCGACAGCCCCAGGGCCTCGGTGATCGACGTCATGGTCGAGGCCGTTCCCATGGTCATGCAGGTGCCGGCGGAGCGGGCGATGCCCGCCTCCATGTCGTTCCACTCCTGCGTGGTGATGTTGCCGGCCTCCTTCTCAGCCCAGTACTTCCAGACGTCGGAGCCCGAGCCCAGGATCGTCCCGCCGAAATGCCCGCGCATCATGGGCCCCGCCGGCAGGAAGATCATCGGCAGGTTCATGGAGATGCCGCCCATCACCGTGCCGGGCGTGGTCTTGTCGCAGCCGCCCATCAGCACCGCGCCGTCCACGGGATGCTGGCGCAGCAGCTCCTCCACCTCCATGGCCAGGAGGTTGCGGTAGAGCATCGTGGTCGGCTTGACGAAGTTCTCCGACAGCGAGAGCGCCGGCAACTCGATCGGGAATCCGCCCGCCTGCCAGACGCCGCGTTTCACCTGCTCCACGCGCTCGCGGAAATGCTGGTGGCAGGGGTTGATATCGCTCCAGGTGTTGATGATGCCGACGATCGGCTTGGCGCTGAAATCCGCCCGCTCGTAGCCCATCTGGAGCATGCGGGAGCGGTGGCCGAAGCTGCGCAGGTCGGTGGCGCCGAACCAGCGCTGGCTGCGCAGGTCGTCCAGGGTCTTCTTGCGCGCGGTCATCGCTCTGTCTCCGGCCTCACGCGCGGTCGAATGGGCCGCCGGCAGGCCGGGCGGCACGGAGGCGTTCAGCGTCCGGTGCGTTCCCGCCAGGCGGCGAAGTCGGTGAGGCTCTGTTCGTCGGTGGCAGGGTAGAGGCCGAGGATCGAGCGCCCCTTGCGCACCTCCTCGGTCACGAAATCCTCGTAGGCGGTCATCTCGACGGCCTCGTCGGCAACCGCTTCGGCGAGATGGGCCGGGATCACCGCGACGCCGTCGCCGTCGCCGACGATGACGTCTCCGGGGAAGACCGGCGCGTCACCGCAGCCGATCGGCACGTTGACGTCGATGGCCTGATGGATGGTGAGATTCGTCGGCGCCGAGGGACGCACATGGTAGGTCGGCATCTCGAGTTGCGCGATCTCGGCGGCATCGCGGAAGCCACCGTCGGTGACGAGCCCGGCGCAACCTCGCACCATCAGGCGGGTGGCCAGGATCGACCCGGCGGAGGCCGCCCGCGCATCCTTGCGGCTGTCGATCACCATCACGGCGCCGGGCGGACACTCCTCCACGGCCTTGCGCTGCGGATGCGCGCGGTCCCGGAATACGGTGATGGGGTTCAGATCCTCGCGGGCCGGGATGTAGCGCAGGGTGAACGCCTCGCCGACCATCGTGGCGCCGCCGGCCTTCAAGGGACGCACGTCCTGGATCATCTGGTTGCGGAAGCCGCGCTTGTAGAGGGCGGTCATCAGCGTTGCCGTGCTGACCGACTTCAGCTTGGCGCGCGTCTCGGCGGACAGCCCGGCCATACGTAACTCCTCCCTGGGACCCGGTCTGCGCGATCGTGATCGATGACGATCACGCGCCGCTTGGGCCGAATTTGGTTTCGGCCTCTGCTGGACAGCGACTGATATCCCAGGTCTTGAGTAGCACGGTGCGCAGCGCCATTGTCAACCAGCGCGGGTTGCGACGGACATGGTTTGATATCGACGAGGAAGCTCTTGGCCGGATTGGGATTTGCGGGCAGCGGACAGGCGCCACCGGAGGACACGCGCAGGCCGCGCTCGCTCGCCGAGACCGCCTACGACGCCATCGAGCAGATGATCATCAGCCGCCGCCTCGCCCCGGGCGCCATGGTCTCCGAAGGCGAACTCGGCGCGGAACTGGGTCTCGGCCGGACTCCGGTCCGTGAAGCATTGGCGCGGCTCAAGACGATCGGATTCGTGGAAGTCCATCCGCGGCGCGGCGTCCTCGTCACCCAGGTCGACATCATCAAGCATCTCGAATTGCTGGAGGTGCGCCGTCCCCTCGACGAGACGGTGGCGCGCTGCGTGATCGCGCGCGGCACGGAGGAGGACATGGCGCGCCTTCTGGACCGCGTCGCCGGCCTGCGGGACGCCGCGCAGGCCCGCGATCGGGAGGCCTATTTCCAGCACAAGCGCGCCCTGCACGAGGGCTTGGTCGGCGCCGCCTACAACCCGACCCTGACCGGCACCATGACGCCGCTCCACGCGCAGTCGCGCCGGTTCTGGTACACCTACGAGCCGACCGCGAGCTTCGTGGATTGCGCCGGGATCCACGCGGACATCCTGTCCGGACTCGCGGCGCGGGACGAGGCGGCAGCCCTTGCCGGAATCGGGGCGCTGTTCGACTTTCTCGACCGGATGACCCGCCGGGCCCTCGACCGGCGTCCCCTCGTCTGACAGTCTGATCACCTCGAACCCGCCCCTATCCTGACCTGAGATATCAGATGCATCTCAGCTGCGGGAGGAACGGTGGCTGATCCTAGCTAAAGAGTCGGGACGCGGCTCGAGCGCCAGGGAGAAACGTCTTGAGCGGATTGCCCCCACGCACCGGCGCGCAGGTGCTCGTCGACCAACTCCGCGCGCAGGGGATCGAGCGCGTGACCTGCGTTCCCGGGGAAAGCTACCTCGCGGTGCTCGATGCCCTGCGCGACAGCGGCATCGACGTGCTGGTCTGCCGGCAGGAGGGCGGCGCGGCGATCATGGCCGAGGCCGCCGGCAAGCTCACGGGCCGCCCGGGAATCTGCTTCGTCACCCGGGGCCCTGGCGCCACCAACGCTTCCGCCGGCGTGCACATCGCACGCCAGGATTCGACGCCGATGATCCTGTTCGTCGGTCAGATCGCTCGGCAGATGCGGGACCGCGAGGCCTTCCAAGAAGTCGATTACCGGCAGATGTTCGGCGGCGTCGCCAAGTGGGCGGTGGAGATCGATGACGCCGCGCGCATCCCGGAGATCCTGGCCCGGGCCTTCCGGGTCGCAATGCAGGGCCGCCCAGGCCCCGTCGTTGTCGCTCTGCCGGAAGATATGCTCGACGACGTTGCGGCCGTGTCCGACGCGCCGCACGTCGTCCCGGCCGCGCCGGCTCCGTCGGGGGACGATGTCGCGCGCCTGCGGTCGATGCTGGCGGAGGCGCGGCGGCCGGTGGTGCTGCTCGGCGGCTCCCGCTGGACGCAGAGCGCCGTCGCCGCGCTGGCCGCCTGGGCCGAGCGCCACGATCTGCCGGTGGCGGTCTCGTTCCGGCGGGCGCAGCTCTTCCCCGCCGACCACCCGAACTTCGCGGGTGAACTCGGGATCGGGCCGAACCCGGCGCTGCTCGCCCGGATCAAGGAGGCCGACCTGCTGCTGATGGTGGGCGGGCGCCTCTCCGAGATGCCGGCGCAATCCTACGGCCTGCTCGGCATCCCTGATCCTGGGCTGCCGCTGGTTCACGTCCATGCCGACGTGGCGGAGCTCGGCCGCGTCTACCAGCCGGCACTGGCGATCGAGGCGGCGCCCGAGACCTTCTGCGCCGTCCTGCCGGATTTCGTCCCGACCGGGAGCGGGCGGGCCGCCCAGGCCCACGCCGCCTATCGCGCGTGGTCTGAGACGCCGGAGCCGAAGCCCGGCGCGTTCCAGTACGGGGAAGCGATCACGTGGCTGCGCGAGCGGCTGCCGCCGGACGCGGTGATCTGCAACGGCGCCGGCAACTTCGCCACCTGGGTCCACCGCTACTACCGGTTCCGCGCCTTCGGCACGCAGCTCGCACCGACCTCGGGCTCGATGGGCTACGGCCTGCCCGCGGCCGTGATGGCCAAGCGCAGCCATCCAGAGCGGATCGTCGTTGCGCTCGCGGGCGACGGCGACGTGATGATGACCGTGCAGGAATTTGCCACCGCCGTGCAATACGGGATCGCCATCGTGGTGGTCGTGCTCGACAATGGCATGTACGGCACGATCCGGATGCATCAGGAGCGCGAGTATCCCGGCCGCGTCTCGGCGACAGAGCTTCGCAATCCCGATTTTGCAGCGCTCGCCCGCGCCTGCGGCGGCCACGGCGAGTTCGTGGAGCGCACCGCTGAATTCGCCTCCGCCTTCGAGCGCAGCCTCGCCTCCGGACTGCCGGCGATGATCCATTGCCGCGTTGATCCCGAGGCGCTCACCCCGACCATGACCCTCGCGGCTATCCGCGAGAAAGCCCTGGCGGCACAGCGGGGCTGATTGCCCGTCGCGCGTCCGTCCCGGTGCGGCCCGCCCGCACCCAAACGAAGAGGAGCAGCTCATGACCCTGCGCGGCGAGAACCTGATCGGCGCCGAGGCGCGGCGCGGCACCGAGTCGGCCTTCCGGGCCGTCGCGGCGGCCACTGGCGAAACCTTGGAGCCGGATTTCCCGGGCGCGAGCCGGAGCGACCTGGACCGGGCCTGCGCGCTCGCCGAGGCCGCCTTCGACACCTACCGCGAGACCGATCCTGAGGCGCGGGCCGGCTTCCTTGAGGCGATTGCCGCGAACATCCTAGAAATCGGGGACGATCTCGTCACCCGCTGCATGGCCGAGACGGGGCTGCCCCGGCCGCGGATCGAAGGCGAGCGCGCCCGGACCGTGGGCCAGCTGCGCCTGTTCGCCGGCGTGGTCCGCGAGGGCAGCTCCGTCGAGGTGCGGATCGATCCGGCCCTGCCGGACCGCAAGCCGCTGCCCCGGCCGGATCTGCGCCTGCGCCGGATCGCCGTCGGCCCGGTGGCAGTGTTCGGCGCCTCGAACTTCCCGCTCGCCTTCTCGGTGGCGGGGGGCGACACCGCCTCGGCCCTGGCGGCAGGCTGCCCGGTGGTGGTCAAGGCGCATCCCGCCCATCCCGGCACCTCGGAGCTCGTCGGCCGCGCCATCCAGAAGGCGGTAGCTTCCTGCGGTCTGCCCGAGGGGACTTTCTCGCTGCTGTTCGATGCCGGTCAGTCGATCGGGCAGGGGCTGGTGGCCGATCCCCGGATCGCCGCCGTGGGCTTCACGGGCTCGCGCCGGGGCGGCACCGCCCTGATGGCGATTGCGGCCGGGCGCCCGACGCCCATCCCGGTCTATGCCGAGATGAGCAGCATCAACCCGGTGCTGCTGTTCCCCGGCGCGCTGGCCAAGCGAGGCGCAGAGATCGGCAAGGCCTTCGCGGCCTCGCTGACGCTGGGTGCCGGACAGTTCTGCACCAATCCTGGCCTGATCCTGGCACTCCCCGGCCCGGGCCTCGACGCCTTCCTGGAGGCGGCCGGCGCGGCCCTGCAGGAGAGCCCGGCCGCGACCATGCTCACGCCCGGCATTCAGCGCGCCTACCGCGAGGCCGTCGCGCGAGTGGCCGGCCACGCCGCCGTGACCCGTATCGCAGAGGGTGCGGAGGGTGGGGCAATCCAGGGCCGGGCCACCCTGTTTGCCGCGGACTCGGACGTGTTCCTGGCGGATCCCGAGCTGCAGGAGGAGATGTTCGGCGCGTCAGGTCTCGTGGTGCGCTGCGCGGATTTCGACGCGATGCGGTCGGTCCTGGAGCATCTGGAGGGGCAACTCACGGCCTCGCTGCATCTCGTGCCGGAGGACCACGCGGCCGCACGGGAACTGCTGCCGCTCTTGGAGCGCCGTGTCGGCCGCATCCTGGTGGACGGCTTCGGGACCGGGGTCGAAGTGGCGCACGCGATGGTCCATGGCGGTCCCTATCCGGCGACCTCGGATGGGCGGACAACCTCGGTGGGCAGTCTCGCGATCGACCGATTCCTGCGGCCCGTGAGCTACCAGGACTTTCCCGACGCCCTGCTGCCGGCGGCGCTTCAGGCCGCCAATCCGCTGGGGCTTCCCCGGCGGATCGACGGCGTGCCCGAGCACCGCTGAGCCACGGCGGGCGGGCCGATCAGCCGTGATCCACGGCTTGCCAGGGGAGAGCGCGGCGTCTAGACAGCGTCCGCTCACCTTGGGGCGTCGCCAAGTGGTAAGGCAGCGGTTTTTGGTACCGCCATTCCCAGGTTCGAATCCTGGCGCCCCAGCCAAATTTTCCAAGTAAAACAGCACCTTCGAGACCCGGACATAACGGACACACCGGAACAGAAGGTGTTTTTCGGCGGCACAAAAGCCGGCACAGTCCCGAATGGCCAAAGAGATCCCCAGCGTCGGCGACCTGCGCCGCAAGTCCGAGATGACGGTTGAGGAGATCGAAGCGGCCACGGCAGCCTACCTGAAGGACGACACCGCGAAGCCGTTCGCCCTCAACTTGGGCAACACTATCGACATGGCCAAGGACATCGAGATGCACCCTCAGGCCCAAGAAGCTGCTGGCCGACGAAGCGAGCACACCCGGCCTTCGCCGCACGATGGTGAAGACCGCCGTCATCATGGGCCTTCCGGTACCGAGATGAGCGACGTGCCCGATCAGAAACGGAAGACGATCGCTGACAGCGTGCTGGCTCGGCTCAGTACCTTTGCGCTCGGCGTCGGCCTGTACGAGGGAATCGCGCGCAGCATCGTCGAGAAGGCGGTTGCCGACATACCGGAGGCCTCCGTCGAGCAGATCGCGACCGCGGCTCGCATGATGATGCTGTTCGTGTCGGGCTGAGAGGCGGTCATGGTCCGAACCGCGATCCTGCAGGCCCATCCGGTGAAGGGATGAGCGAGACCGATCCTGATCTCGAGGCGACGGCCGAACGCCTGAAGGAGCGCTTGAGCGGCTTCGCGCAGGGAATCGGGATGAGCGGGACGGAAGCGCGCCAGATCATCGATCGCGTGATCGCGTCCGAGCCTTCAGCCGGTGACGGGGACCTGATGGCCAAGGCGCGCACCTGGATGCTGATCGCGCTGGGGTAGCGGCATGCCGAACGCGCCATCGCCTTGAGGCGCCCGGCCGCGCCGAGACATCCGCCCGCGTATCCTGGACACGCTCACATCCGAGCCGTCTACCGCCACCGAGATCGCCGAGCGCGATGGGCTGCCCGGCCGGGAGCGCGCCATACGCGCCGCCCGGGCCGCAGAGCGCCTGGAGGCCGACGGATTGGCGATCAGCCGAACGCGGCGGAACTCGAGGCGGTGGCGGTCCGTGGAGGCCGCTCCCGCAACTCCATAGTTCGCGCGCTGACCCCATGGAGGTAATGCCGCTTTCGGCCCGATACAGTCACTCAGCTGCCTCTGACGAGATCCCGTAAGCGGACGCTGCGGGATTCTCGGGCCGTTCGCATGAGGGCACGTTACCGGAGCGACGCGGCCCCCCATGTTCCCTGAGGCCCATTATGCGCCCCGGGAAGGCCTGTTTTCAGGCTGCCGATGTGGCCGAGGCTATTAGTAGCCTTAAAATTATTAGCGTCGCTTTAGAAGGCGAACGCCGGCTCTGTCTCGTGAATGATCTGCGATAATGGAGGCCCTGAATTCAGTCGGCGTTTGTCCGAACCGCTCCTTGAAGCGGCGAGAGAAATGCGCTTGGCTGACAAATCCACAATGATATGCAATGAGGCCGACCGGCATGACGGAATTGGCCACGTCGGCCAGCTTCGCATGAGCCAATTGCAGTCGGCGTTCCCCCATCCAATCCATCAGCGAGATATTTTCCGCGCTGGCAACCTCCTGAAGGCGTCGGACCGACAAGTTGAGCGCAGCCGCTACATCCTCCATTGATAGGCCCTCTGCTCCGATATGGTCGGCGATGAAGGTCTGCGCGCGATCGAGGAGCGCTGCGCCGCTCAAAGATTGAGGCGGGTCTTGTTCCATTCTCTCCCCGAAACCGGCTGCAATGAGTTCAACGGCGACAGCGGCCATGCGAGCTTTGCGCGCCGGAGTGAGAAATGTACTGTGCTCTATGAGCGATTGCAGATACGATGAAATTATCGGAAATGTTGTCTGCGCCGGATCAAGGGTTAATCCCACGACATGCTTGACTGGACCGATCGCATTTTCAAAAACGGTACGAGGGATAAAGACATTAATAATGTCTAATCCTTCAGGGTGGGCGCCCAAAAATGGCTGAACGTTGTTGAGCAGAGAAATTCCACCCAGTGTAGATTGTCGATGTGGCCCGTGCGATAGATTGAATCGGCGCTGAGACTGAAGTATCACCAAATAAGAGTCATTGTCGACGGATTTGATGTGGGACTTCTTTCAATCCATTGCGTGAGGCGAACCGGAATAATGACCTATTGTTAGATTATCTACAGAGAGCATACTGAATTTTGCATGAAAATATTTCGCTTTATGGCCTGTAAATTCAAAATCTCCAATAAGTTCCCGGCACGCATGCTCCCAATATTCAAAACGCGCCTGCTGTGGCACGTCATCCGTGCTCAGATGCACAGTTGCGAATCGAGAAATGTCGCGCATACCAACAAATTTTGAAATGGATTCAAGTATATCTCCGGGGTTTCTTTTCATAATATATGTGGCATTGATTTCGCAGTTTTTTGGCTACTGCTGTGATGGCTGCGTATTAAGCATTCGCAGAGATTGAATTCGATAAAACTCCAACGCGCTTGTCCCAACATCCTACCCTAGGCTTCGGGCTGAGTTCCCACAATACTCATGTACGAGGCGATACATAACGACGAGCGGCAATGAAATCGAATTAAGTACAAATTCTTGTGCAACACGTAAATTTTTCGACGCGATTTTCTAAAAAATGAGACTCATGATATTTTGATATGTGCAATCTCTGTAATAAACGAGACTGTATTGATATAGAAGCGTCTTTGAATATCCAGTGTGGCAAATTGCCGATCGTTCGTCACGGCCGGCAGGGCCAGCAGTCAACATGAACGACTGCATCGACAGGCCGGACACAAGACTGCACCCGACCAAGGCGTCAGAAGCGCAATTCGCCACTTGCAATGCGGGAGCCATCCACACAGGACATTGCCTCTGCTTTTGCTAATCCGCCTTGAAGAGCGATAGGGACTCCAGGTGCCTTCAATGCGGTGCCGATGATGATCCGTGGTTGAAGGGCCAAGGGCTGCCAGGCCTCAGCGCGGCCCATGAAAATCCCTCAGGGTATCAGAGGCTCTTCTTCCGCCTCCATATGGAACCCGACGAGATCGTTAGGTCCAAAACTCAGCGTCAACGGCAAGTCCGCGGCGTCGCGACCATAGGCGACCAGGATCCGACCGACAGGTGAGCTGTTGTTGCGCGGATCAATGTGTGCCGATGGCCGCCGAGATAGACTTCCGTCCAGGCAGTAACATCGCCGGGCGCATGTGGAAGCGGCAGGCCGATGTCGCTGACGTAACCGCTACATTAGCGTGCCGGGATGTTATAACAGCGGCTGAACGCGATCTTTAGATGCGCATAGTCACGACAGACGTCTTGCCGCTCTTCGAATGCGTCGAAGGCTGTCCGCGTTGCTCGCGCATGTTCGTATCCGAAGATGATCCGCTCGTGGACGTAGCCGCAGATCGCCTGCACACGCCCCCCAGCCTGGTGGTACGCGCCTGAACAGATCCCAAGCAATCGATGGCAGGCCGTCGGTCACACAATACTGACTGCCGATCCTCGACGGCAATCTCCCGGGGCGTCAAACGCATGCGTTTCACCGCAGGCAGGGTCTCGCACAATCGTATCGATCTTCAGGGTGAAGCGGCCGGCCGGGGGAACCATACGGCTGCACCATTTCCCGAAGCTATCGCGGTAGCCGTCGACAGGCAAAGCGGGGTCGTAAGCAGGTCGTTGGGCCGTTCAAGATCCGAAAAGCGCGATGTGTGGACGTTGAGCGTCGCGAGATGGGGTGGGGTGGGGGAGTTCGTTGGTCATCTCGCAGCCGACGAGACTGCGCGCATGGGCGTTGTCCTCAGGAGCAACTGCGGGATCGGCGTCGGCCCCCACGGCGCCGTAAGCCCCAGACCGCATCACTGTGCGAGCCGGCGACCTCGATCGAGGTGAGATGGCGCGGATCACAGGAGCTCTGCAGGCTCAGCGCGCCCGCTCGACCGACGGGGCGCCGGCCCATGCGACCCGGCCAGCGTTGCGCGAGGATACCCCCCAACGAACCGACCTACGGCTCGCCGAAGAGCTTCCTGAGTTCATTCGGCAGGTCAGAAATCCATGCCGCCCATACCGCCCATACCGCCGCCGGCAGGCATGGCAGGAGCCTCCTGGCGCGGAGCCTCGGAGATCATCGCCTCGGTGGTCACCAGCAGGCCGGCGACCGAAGCCGCCCCCTGAAGGGCAGCGCGGACGACCTTGGCCGGGTCGACGATGCCGGCCTGGAGCATATCGACGTACTCTTCGGTCTGGGCGTTAAAGCCGTAGGTTGCCGAGGCATTGGCCAGGATCTTGCCGACCACGATCGAGCCCTCGACACCCGAGTTCTGGGCGATCTGACGGATCGGGGCCTCAAGCGCCTTCAGCACGATCTTGATGCCGGCCTGGACATCCGGGTTGTCGTTCGAAAGGCCCTGAACGGCCGCCTTGGCGCGCAGCAGCGCCGTACCGCCGCCCGGGACGATGCCTTCCTCGACCGCCGCGCGGGTGGCGTGCAGCGCGTCGTCGATGCGGTCCTTCTTCTCCTTGACCTCGACCTCGGTCGAACCGCCGACGCGGATCACCGCGACGCCGCCCGCGAGCTTGGCCAGACGCTCCTGCAGCTTCTCACGGTCGTAGTCCGAGGTGGTCTCCTCGATCTGCGCC